>JAFGDC010000465.1 GCA_016932295.1 candidate division CSSED10-310 bacterium | reverse complement strand
GTGCGTTGGCTTTCAATCTTCCACGGCAGCCAGGCGAAGCGCTCTTTCCAATGGGGTCGTACCCGGAATCTTGTAATGATCGTCGTGATGCGTTGGCTTTCAAGCTTCCACAACAGCCACGGAGACAAACGATGCACTGCTGGCGTTACTCGAACATGACAATACGCGGTGAACCGACAGGAGGTGGTGTCCTTATGAGGGAGTGAACCGACAGCCTTGGTGTGCCGGGGCAACACACTGGACTGATTAAACGCTTCATGGGTATGGCCTGATTGGTCCTTCCTCCGCCGCCGCCAAACCAGTGGTGATGATAAAGACACCACTGAAGGCACACGAAGGCGCCTTTCGTCGGGCAACCGCTCCTCACTATTGATTCACCTCAGGCTTCTATCGAAACCAAAGGACCACGGGGCGGCACCGTCCGGGCGGCGCACGGCCGGGAGTGGAATCGGTGTCCGGCCAGCGGCGTGGGAATTTCGGGGCGGGATCACGCCCCCGCAACCCTGCGCCACTCCCGGCAACTCCGGTGCATGTGATTTCGGGCTTGCACCTGGCGCGCAGTTTGATTAGTGTACATTTACTATTACAGGAACTGTTCCGGTTTGTGCGGAGGATACCAAGGATGGTGGAACGATATGGCGTGAAGAATGTGGACGTGAACCTCATCAAGCTGGTACCCAAGGGGATCGCCATGCGCTATTGCGTGATTCCGATCCAACGTCGAGGGAACACGCTGGTGGTGGCGATCGCTGATCCTGAAAACGCCCTGCAGCTCGATGATTTGGAATCCCATACCGGGTTCAACATTGAAGCCAAGGGAGAAGATACCCAGGATATCGTCGAATCAATCCGCAAATTCTATCAGCTCAACGATGCCGATTTTGACGAACTCAAGAATAAATTCGTCCAGACGGGCGGCCCTCCCGTGTACGGATTGGAAATCAACCCGCAGGAGGTGGCGGTCGAGGCGGCGCTGGACGACTACCTGGTAAAGGGAAGAGACAAGTTCGATGTCCAGGAAGCGCCACCCGCCATCGATGAATCCACCCGGGAACTGATCAACGGCACACTGGAACGAGCTATTGAGGTGGGGGCGGAGGAAATCCATGTCGAACGGATAAACTCCACCACCACGCTCAGGCTCCGGATAAACGGAGTCCTCGTTCCCGATCTGCAGCTCCCGCCCATGGCCGCGGAGCCCTTCTTCATGAGGCTCCGGGAAATGGCTTCGATGGAATTGGACAGCACCCTCAACTTCGGCAGCGGCGTTTACTTCCATCGAATCAACAACCGGGACGTGAGCTACCACGCCTGGTGGTACCGCTCGCAATTCAGCGAGCGCATGGTCCTGAAAATCTGCGATTTGAAGCGCGGTCCCACCCGTATCGTGGAACTTGGTCTCATCAAGAAGGATATCCAGTTCCTGGTCAGAGCCTGCCGGCGTTCGCGCGGCCTCATCGTCTGCTCGAGCCCGGCGCGGCAAGGCAGTACCACCACCATGCTCGCCCTGATGCACGCCCTCGGCATGGGAGAACGCATCTCCTATCTGCTGAACGACGACCAACAGTGCGGCGATGACGAGGCCTTCTTCTTCGATCCCGAGAAGTCCGGCATGACCTACCTGGAGGCTGTCGAACACCTGATTGCCAGCGGCGCCGAAGTCATTTGCATCGAACATCTCGAACGACCGGACAGGGCGCAGGCCGCCTTGCGCGCCAGTCGCTCGGTGATCACCCTCGCAACCATGCGCGCCAATGACTGCGTGAATGCGTTCATCAAGCTGCCCAGCGACGAATATGGTGGGTACGGCCTGCTGGAAGCGGAAATTTCCATTTCTTGTCAACGACTCATCCGGCGCCTGTGCGAAGATTGCAAGCAACAGGCCGATGAACGGATAGAGGCGCTCAGGAAAATGGGTATTCAAAGCGAGGACGATGACAGCCTCACCCTGTTCGAACCAGTGGGCTGCGACAGCTGCAATAACACCGGATACAGCGGCCGGATGGGAATCTTTCAGACCCTGTTCATCACCGAGGAAATCAAAGACCAGTTCCTGCGCCGCGCAAAGACAAGTGAGCTGCGCCAGACCGCCAAAAAACAGGGAATGAATTCGTTGCGTCAACTTGGCCTGCAAATGGTGTTCAATGGGCGGACGGCATTGGAAGATGTCTTCTGGACTACCTTCAAAGCAGAAGAGTAACGCCGGAACGGCCGCCACCGGAAGAGAAGTCTGGAAGAAAGCCGGACTCCTGTGGCTGACTCTCACCTATTACGCGGGCAGCTACTTCATCGCGCAGCGCATCTCCCTGGCGCTTCCCCAACACACGCTGACCAGCTACTTGGATGCCGCGCTCCCCTTCATTCCGCCATTCATCTACCTTTATTTGCAAGTCTACCTGATCGCCCTGCTGCCACTGGTGATAGTGGACTCATACCAGGCACTGCGTCGCGACTGCCTGGCCTATGTGACCAACCTGACCGGCACCTTCGTGGTTTTCATGATCTATCCCACCACCATTATCCGGCCTGTCCCCGTCGTCACTGGATTCAACGAATTCGCTGTGGCACTGCTCTATCGCGCTGATCTACCCGTCTGCTGCTTTCCCAGCCTGCATGTGTCTATGGCGGTGCTGGCATCCCTCATCGTCACCCGGGAGCACCGTCGGCTGGGTCTCGCCTGTCACATCGCCACCATCGCGGTCGCCCTCTCCACACTGTTCCTCAAACAGCACTATGTGGCGGACGTACTGGGCGGCTATGCCATGGCGCTGGTCGCCTATGGCCTGGTGAATTACCGTTCGGTTCTGACCCCCGCCTGGCTGCGGATCGGTCGCACCGCCTGACCAAACCACCTGGTGAACCGTCGCCGCTTCTGAGGTGCACCGCATAGACCGCCGAACCATGTCGGCGCCAATAGGCAGGCACTCAGCGACAACCGACCGGGACCGTGCCGGACCGGCATTCGCGTTGAGAACGGCAATAAAGCTCTGCGTGCCGCTGCGGTACCCGGTGCGAACCTTCTAGAAACTTTCCCCGAGCCGGAGACGATGCGCGATGGTGATCTCCTGGGCGGGCACGACCGTGAAGGAATCCTTGATGGTCTCATACCCTTTTTTCTTGAGGAGCAGCTCGTGACTTCCGGAACTGACATATACCCTGACCGGGGTGAGCGCCACGAAGGTGCCGTCGATGAAAACCTCCGTTTCACCCGGTGTGGTTTCCAGCACCACAATCGCCGCATCGCTCACCGCCACGAATCCACCCACCTTCCCGGTCACGGCGGTCAAACAACCAGATGCAAGCATGACCGCCACCACCGCCGCCCCGATCGCCCAGTTCCTCATGTTCAGTCCTTTCGTTACGCCATCATTCAGAACAGGACCGGATCCGCCACCACCAGTCCTCGTAATCGCTCACCTCGATGGTAACCGCCGCCACCAGGCGGCCGGGGGAACCGTCCTCATCCAGATACACCTCAAGAAAGTGAACGCCTTTCGCCACATTCTCGATCACGCAGTCAGTGCAGTTGTGCGGCACCGCGAATTGGAAAGCCAAGTCCATGTAAAGCAGGAGCGGACAATCGGCGCTTGTTTCGTTGTAAATATACACCTCGTTCTTGAGATCAACGGGGTCCTGATTCAGGATGTCGCACCCGCTCAATCCGGTCGTCAACAGGCCCAGAAGGAAAATAACCGCCAATCGCATGGCTCCGCCTCGCTCATGTTCGTTCAAGATCTTCTATCAAGCCTCCGATGCCACTGTCAACAAGTCCGTTGCCCCCCTCCCATTCACCGGCGGTGGATTTACGGAGGTGCCGGGCGGTGATCGCCGCGGTGCCGGCCCGCCGCCGGCACTTGCGATTTGAATCGATACGCAGGCATGGGATTCGGTACGGGTGGCCCGCATGTGAATCCGGGAGCATCCGGGACCATCCAAGGGTGGCGTGTGTCTGGTGGCAACAAACCGTGCACGCGCGCCGCGGTTGAACACGAAATTTTGCGTGTCATCATGCAGTATTTGCATTTTTTGGAGTGGTGCGCGAGAGAGGAAGAAGGTTGATTTGTGTCTTCAGGCGGAATGCGGTATACTGCCACTGGTAATGGATGCTGAGGTTCAGGCGGCGCTCGGAACCACCTGGAATGTTTATTGCATGAAAAGCATGGCGTGTTAACCTTCAGGCAAGGAGAGTCAGAGTGTTCCATGTTGGGGATTCGATAATTTACCCGGCGCATGGTCTGGCCGAAGTCGAAGCGATCGAAGAAAAAAACATCTGCGGTCAGTCTGTGCCGTTTTATATCCTGCGGGTGTTAAAGAACAACACCGCGGTGATGGTGCCTACTCAGAATGAGAAAAAGGTGGGTTTACGCTCCGTGATTAAACCCGCTGATGTTCCCAAGGTGCTTGGTATTCTGCGCCAGCGCTCTTCAGCTTGCTATTCGCAATGGCATCACAGGTTCAACGACAATTTCGAGAAACTCAAAAGCGGATCGATCTTCATGGCCGCCGAGGTGTTGCGTGACCTGGCGGCTCTCAAGCGACGAAAGAATCTGGCAATCAAGGAATCACGCATGATGGACAACGCCTGGAGCCTGCTTACCAGTGAGATCTCGTTTACGCAAGGCAGCCCACTCAACGAAGTCGAACAGACGATCAGGGAGGCCCTGGATGAAGGAGCCTGTCCCGAGCCTTCGCCCGACGCCGCGATCATGAACTGACACCAAGCACCCAAGGTTGTATGAGGACCATTCGTGGTCCTCTTTTTTTTTTCTCCAGGGTGCGTTATACATGGATGCAATTGAACACAGGTCCACTTTCCCACGCTGCAGGCCGGGGCGAGGTTGACGCAACGGTGTGGCGCTCGGTCGCAGCATCTGGGTTGAAGCAGGACCATAAGAGGAAAACTCCATGACCAAGCCCCAGTATACGAATCGTTCACATAGTGACAGCGGTGAACTATCCCAGGAGTTGACCGATTTCATTCTCCAGCATTACCGGAAAATATTGGTGTTGGAGAGGAATCCCGCCAACGCGCACGCCATCGAGATGTTGCTCAAGGGAGAGGGTTACAACGTCACGGTGGCGACGGAGAAAGATGAGGCATTGAGTATCGCGGCGCACGACGAGCCCGATGTGATGCTGGTCACCGAGGGGGTGACGGCCGACGGCGCGACACTCCGGGATGCCGTTCAGGCGCAGGGCACCAAGCTTGATTTCCGCATTCTGAAGGATTTCGGCTCCGCCATTCTGGGCATGCAGCAGGGCACCAAGTACAGCGCCATGCGGGAGGCATACCACAAGGCACTGGGCCTGCTGATCACCATCCTCGAATTCCCGGACAGTTTCATGTACAAGCATACGGCGCGGGTGGTATCCTATGTCCTTCGCATCCTCGAGCGGATGGACCTGGATCCGGATATCGCCGATGAAATCATCTACGCCTGTTATTATCACGCGTTGCCACAGTTGTATTCACGCCTGATCGACAATGCCGAGCACGTGCCCCTGGACGATAACGCAAAGAACGCCGACACGCTCAAAATGGAACATTTTCTTCAGATCCTTCCAGCCGGCACCAAGGTCACCACGATTCTGAAGCATCTCAAGGAGCGTTTCGACGGCAAGGGGTATCCCGACCGATTGGCGGGCAAAGGCATCCCTCTCGGCTCCAGAATCATCGCCCTGGTGGATATTTACATGCACATGATTCAGGGCGGCCCCGACCGCAAGTCTCTGAAACGCATCACCGCTCTCGAGAAGCTCCAGGAAGGCGCCGGCAGCGCTTTCGATCCGGAGGTGGTGGAGCTGTTCGCGGAAATCGTCCGCAAGGAGTTCTCCGAAGATGTTGCCATGGAGGAGCGTGAAGAAATATTGATCGTCGATATCCTGTCGGATGACGACCTACTGAAGTTGAAGCTACTGGAAGAGGGCTACAAGGTGGTGATACTGGACGATCGTCGGCTTGCCATGAAAAAAATCAAGGAATCCCCGCCCGACCTCATCGTCTCGGAAGTGACCCTGCCCGACCTGGATGGGTTTCAGTTTCTCAAGGCCATCAAGGATGACCGGGAGACCAGGTCCATTCCGTTCCTCTTCGTTTCGGAGCATACCGATGCATCCTACATCACGACGGGATTGCGGCTGGGGGCCGAGGATTACATCATAAAGCCCTACAACGTCGAAATCCTGTTTCTCAAGATTTTCAAGGCACTGTCTCGAGCCAACCTGGGTTCCGGTTTTACCATGGATGAACGCCGGGGCGTTTCGGGTTCACTCATGGAGATGGGTATCCTCGACATCATCCAGATCATGGCCGCCGGCTCCAAGACCGTGCTTATCCATATGCAACGGGCCAGTGACGACGGCCTGGTCTACATGCAGGACGGCCGCATAGTGAATGTCGTCCTCAACGATGTGGAGGGTGAGGATGCGTTCTATACCCTGCTGGCCTGGCGGGACGGCGAATTCGTCATCCATCCGGACATGGCGCCGCCGGAAAGAAATATTTATATCAGCAATGACATGCTGCTGCTCAAGGGTATGCAGAAAATGGACGAGACCAGGCGGCAGTTCGAGCCCTGAACCAGCCGTTTACCCGGCTGCAGGCGGACAGGCCGGCAGGTTATCGATCAGGCGTACGCCGCCGAGTCGCGCCGCCGCAGCCAGTACGACCTCGCCGGTGATGGTGGAGACGGCATCCAGGTCGTCAGCCTGTCTGATTTCGAGGTACTCCACCTGGATTTTCGGTTCCGCGGCCAGATGCGCCCGCATCGCTTCCTGCACCACGGCGGTGGTTGACTCTCCGGCTTCGATCATGGCTTTGCCTACAGACAGTGCCTGGTACAGCAATGGAGCGACCGCGCGGTCCCCGGCATTCAGGTTGCTGTTGCGCGAACTCATGGCAAGGCCGTCGGCTTCCCGTACCGTGTCCACCATGACGATTTCCACGTCGAGATCAAGGTCCTTCACCATCTGTTTGATCACCAGGGTTTGCTGATAATCCTTGCGACCGAAAAATGCCTGGTGTGGGTGTACGATGTTGAAGAGCTTCAGGACCACGGTGGCCACGCCGTCGAAGTGGCCGGGTCGGGACGCTCCGCACAACGGTTCGGTGAGCTGCCTGACCGACACGATCGTCCGGTGATCCGGGGGATACATGGTTTCATCGGAGGGCGCGAACAGGTAGTTCACCCCCGCTTCGAGCGCCAGGGACTGATCCCGGGCAAGGTCCCTGGGATAACGGTCGAGATCCTCGCCGGGTCCGAACTGCAGGGGATTGACGAACAGGCTGATGATGAGCACATCATTCTTCATCCTGGCTTCACGCATGAGCTGCAGGTGGCCGTCATGGAAGAATCCCATCGTGGGGACGAATCCAATGGTCTTACCGGAATGCCTGAGTCCGGCCGTCACTCGCTGCATCTCTCTGGCTTCTTGGAACACTCTCACGAATTATCTCCCTGCTCAGCGTTCTCACTGGTAGACGGTTGCGTGTATGAATGGTCGAGGGTGGGAAAGGTTCCATCCCGGACGTCCGCACAGTAGCGCGACATCGCGGCGGTGACAACCTCATCGAGCGCGGCGAAGCGGCGGACGAATTTCGGCGGTGCGGCGGTCAGACCGAGCATGTCGTGCAGCACCAGCACCTGGCCGTCACAACATGGGCCGGCGCCGATACCAATGGTGGGGATTTCCAGCGCCGCGGTGATGCGCTTGCCAAGCTCCCACGGTATGCCCTCCAGCACCAGGCTGAAGACACCGGCCGCGGCCAACGCGTGGGCATCCTCCAGCAACCGCTCCGCCGCGGGAGCGCTCTTCCCCTGTACCCTGTATCCACCGAAGCGATGGTAGGATTGTGGTGTCAGTCCGATATGACCCATCACGGGGATTTCACTCTCCACCAGTCGCTTGATGACCTCCGCCCGCCCGGAGCCGCCTTCCACCTTGACCGCCGCGGCGCCGGCCTGCTTGACGAAACGGCCGGCATTGCGCAGCGCCTGGCGCGGAGAAAGGTGATAGGAAAGGAAAGGCATGTCCGCCACCACCAGTGCCCGCTGCACGCCCCGGCTCACTGCCTTGGTGTGATGGAGCATGTCCGCCATGGTAACGGGCAGGGTGGTTTCGTGACCGAGGATCACGTTGCCCAGACTGTCACCCACCAGGACAATGTCGATCCCGGCACGATCCGCCAGTTGGGCAAAGATGAAGTCATAGGCGGTCAGCATGGCGATCTTCCTGCCCCGTCGTTTGAACATGGCGACCGCCGGTGCGGTAACTTTCTCCAGCATACGCTGCTCCTAGGTTGGTTGCCGGATGTCGCCGGCCGGCGACGAAACAGGACCGCCGGTGGTCATGGTGACGAGCGGTGCCGGCAGCACCACTCCCGGATCGTTCAGATGATTCAGAAGTTCGATCATCGTAACGCCCAGCACCGGATGCCGCAATGCAGGGCTGATATCGACGAGCGGCTGCAACACGAAGCGGCGCTCATGCATGCGGGGATGGGGGATGAGCGGATCACTCCCGGTTCTCACCAGATTGCCGAACAGCAGGATATCGATATCGATCCGGCGGGGTCCCCAGGGTATGCCCCTTTCCCTGCCCATGGCGCATTCCACCGCTTGACAGACTGCCAGTAGTGCCTCCGGTCCAGCATCGTACGCCACTTCGGCCACGGCATTGATAAACCACGACTGGGCCGCGACCCCTCGCGGTTCTGTCAAGTAAAGGGGTGACAACTGCTGGAGCCGCACTCCGGCGATTCCGTTCAGCCGGTCGATCGCCTCCAGGCACCTGGCTTCGGGATCATCCTGATTCGAACCGATGCCCAGATAACAACAGGTCATGGCTGAGGATGGGTGGCGGCCGTCGCCGTCACAGCTTGGTAAAAATCGAGGACATGCGGCGCACAGCCGGGTAGAAAGCGGTGCGCCAGCCGCCGCTCCGGGTGGGAGAAAACCAGGTCGACCGCACAGTTGCCGAACAGCCACAGCGTGCCTCGCCAGCAGCGCAGATTCTTGGTGTTGGGCATGGGTCTGCCCATGAAGATGGTGCATTCCCCCACTTCCCCCAGCCTGCCCTCGAAGTTCAGCTTGTCCAGCGAGTGACGTAACCCGGACATGCAACCGCTGCAAGCCCCGGCTTCGATCACCGTGATCCCGGGATACGCGCCGGCATTGCTTACCACGGGCCGCAGGAAGCGCCGCTCGGCTGATTCCACAGGCACGCCCGCCAACGGCCGGCGGTTGATGTCCAGATCGCCGAATCCCATGGCGGCGGCGATCCTCAGGTGACTCACTTCCTCCGGCCTGACCCCCATCAGCCGCGCGCACACCACGTCGGTGTGCAGCATGTCCTGACCGGCGACGATCACGTTGCAATCCGGGATACTCCTCCCGAAGAAAGGCGCCTGACCCTCCATGGCCCACAATCCATCCACCACGTTCAGGTGAGGGGTGAACGCCAGTGCGGTGTCGACGATTTTCTGATGGATGTCCTCCCGGTGGAAAAGCCGTCGTTGCGGATCCAGCAGCACGCCCTGCAGGTTCTTGAAACATAGCGATACCAGGGTGTGCATGTGGGTTTTGAGCTTGGGTACATTGACCAGCAGTTCGGCATCCACCAGGGATCGGGCCGCGTATATCCAGCGCAGGAGCAATCCCCGTGGATTGTCGATGCGAACGGACAGATCCTCGTCGAAGAAACAGACATCGACATTCATGCGTCGCAGCGGCCAGGCCAGACCACCGGCGCGGAATGCGGCCCTGGCGCTGAATCCGTAGCCGGGATTTTCTCCAACCGTGACCCGGCCACCGTAATCCACCAACAATTCACAGAGGGCGATCACCACGCGCGGATCAGTGGAAACCGTGGGCTGCAACTCCAGGTTGGGGCGCACCAGGTTCGGTTTGATCATGATCCGTTTCCCGCGGATCTCACCCGGCATCATCCCGCATCCGGCCAGCGCCTCGGCGACCATGTCCTTGATGAGCCGCAGGCTGCCGTCACCGTAAGCCGCCGGAGATTCGGGTACGTGCTGCCGGTGGCTGATGAAGGTGGGTTTGCTCATTGTGCTCATGAGGCGGCCTCTCCAATCGCGCGGTCAATGGTGTCGGCGGCTTCGCGCAGATCCACTTTGCCGCCGTCCCGTCGCGGCATCGAACGGGTAAATATACAGTACTTGGGGATCTTGTAGCGAGCAAGTTTTTTTCCCAGAAAGTGTTTGAATTCGATGGCGTTCAGGATCGTGCCCGACACCTGCTCCACCAGCACCGCATGCACCTGCCCGCGCAGTGCATCGGGACGCGCCACCACCACCGCATCCCTCACTCCGTCATGCGCCAGACATGCCGCCCGGATTTCCTCGGGAAACACCTTGAGACCACCAATCTTGATCTGACCATCGGCGCGACCGAGGAAAAAGAAGTTGTCTTGGTCGTCCCGGCGCATGATGTCACCGGTGTTGAACCAACTGTCCGGCATGAAGCCGCCGCCCGGCGCTGTTGCCGCCGCTCGCGGTGGGTCATCGCCGGCCGGCGGCATGTATCCGTCCACCACGCCGCCGCCCCTGATATGGAGTAACCCGGTCCGCCCCGGTGGCGCTTCCCGACCCTGGTCCAGCAGGCGGGTTTCATAATACGGGCAGGGTGGCCCGACTGAACCGGGAACGAGATCCCCACCCGGTCGCGCCGCGAACGCGATCCCGCACGTCTCGGTGCTGCCCCAGACGGGATAGATGGGCTGTCCCACCGTGTCGCGGAAGGCGCATACCAGATCGTGGGGAGTGGGCATGCCACCAGATTCCGGGATGCGCACGGTGCGCATTCCGGCTTCCCCCCGTTCCGCGTATTGGACCAGCAGGTGATAGATGGTGGCGCTGGCCATGGTCAT
>JAFGDC010000464.1 GCA_016932295.1 candidate division CSSED10-310 bacterium | reverse complement strand
GACAGTTCGGGGTCCTGTCCAAGCATGAATCCCGGCTTGGCGCCCAGGCTGCCTTGCGGGCAGGAGAAGCTGCATTCGATGAGATCCGCCCCGGCCAGCCGTAATCGCCGCGCCAGGCCGGTCCATTGTTCGCGGGTCGCCCCCATCATGCTGCCGATGATGATCTTGCCGGGGAATCGATCCTTCAATTTCCTGATACGATCCTCTATCGCATCGATGTGGTAGCCTGAAATCAAGTCGATGTTACCCATGCCTGACAGATGCTTCTCCTGGTAACGGTGTCCGGTGATCATGGGATACTTGAGAGGAACCGGGGTGCCTTCCACGGACGTGGTTTTAAGCACGGCGCCAGCCCAACCGGCCGCCAGCCCACGCTCCAGCATTTCCAGTTCGTCGCTGGGCGGCGCCGCCGCCAGGATAAAGGGATTCTCGAATTCGATACCACAGAAGCGCACCAGCAGATTCACGCCGAACCTGCCACGCAGCGTTTCCGGATTATCGAAAACAAGGCGTGCGCGATGACCGCTGAGTCGTTCATGAATGGCCTGAGCGGCTCGTTTCCCGTCCTGAACCGCCTGGACAACCGTTTTCCTGGTGCCGACGATGTCGCCGCCGGCGTAGACTGCGCCGACGCCAGTCCAGCCGTCTTCGTCCACCGCTATTTCCTGTTCCCGGCTTTTCAATCCGAGCGCGTGCAGCAGAGTGCCGTTCAAGCGTTCCCCAGCCGCCACCAGCACCTTGTCCACGGGCAGGACATAGCCGCCTTCCAGCGCCACCGGACGCCGCCGGCCACTGTCATCCGGTTCACCAAGGGTCATGGGGCGACATTGCACGGCGGTTACCCTGCCATTCCCTATGAGCGCTTCCGGTGTGGTCAGTACGCGAAACACCACGCCCTGCCTATGCGCTTCGAGGCGCTCCCTTTCCCATGCAGGCATTTCTCGCTCAGAACGACGGTAGAGCACGGTCACTTCGCCGGCCCCCATCCGCGCCGCCGTGACCGCGCAGTCCATGGCGGTATTGCCGCCACCGATAACCATCACGCGATCGCCTGGCGAGATCGGCGCTGCTCCCGCGGCATGGAGTTTCAGAAACTCGGATGCCTGGTAGACGCCATCCAGTTCGATACCGGGGATATCCAGAGAAGCGCTCTCAGACCAACCGATGCTTAGAAACACCGCATCAAATGCGGTCAATTCTTCACGATCCGGTGCATTTCCCAGGAGGAACCTGATCCCAGCCTCGCGTGCCTGGTCGATTTCGTACTCCACCATTGCGCGAGGCAACCTGGCGGGAGGGATGCCATACTTCAACACGCCGCCCGGTTGCTCACGGCGTTCATACACCACCACTTCGTGCCCCATGCGGTGTAACGACAACGCCGCCGTTATACCAGCGGGGCCGGCGCCGACCACCGCCACCCTGTGCCCCGTCGAGGCGGCCTGCATGGGTTGCCATGGCGGTCGGTTGCAACGCTCCCATTCCATGACGAACAATTGCAACCCGGCGATATCGATGGGCCTGCCCAGACGCTCCATGGTACAATGCGCCCTGCACTGGTTGGAGGTCTCGCAGACATAACCGCAGGTGCCACCGAACGGATTGTGCGCCTTGATCACCTCTGCGGCGCCCCGCAGATCGCCGAATTTCACCTTGCGGATGAAACTCCGCACCGGCACTCCGGCGGCACAGCCGGCTTCACAGGGCGGTTCATGGCAGTGCAGACAGCGGTTGGCTTCAGCCATCGCCTCATCATAACTCATCACCCGCGTATGTTCGCGATCGGTACTATCTCTCATGTGCTCACCTCTCCATCGATGTCAGGCTGCAATAGTCATTTCTCGGCACGGAGCGCCTTGATCCCGTTCAGCACCCGTTCCGGTGTGAAAGGGCTCGCGTATAATCGTACTCCCACGGCATCGAAGATGGCATTGGCAATCGCCGGCAGCGCGCCGTTTATGTTGATTTCCGATACGCTCTTGGCGCCAAAGGGGCCGGTCGGTTCATAGGTGGGCACCAGGATCGTGCGAACCGGAGGCGTGTCCACGGCATTGTAAATTTTGTAATCGTTCCAGTCGGCATTCATCATGCGGCCCTCGGCATTGAACAGGTACTCTTCCGTCAGGGCGAAACTCATGCCGTTGACCACCGCGCCTTCCACCTGGCCCTCGGCGAGAATCGGATTGATCGCCGTACCACAGTCCACCGCCGCGACATAGTCCAACACCTGCACCTTGCCGGTATCCTCCTCCACCGCCACCTGTACGAAATGCGCGGCGAAGGGCGGCGGCGACTTGTGGCTGATGTGCGATGCAGTGCCGATGATCTGGAACTGGTTGCGTTGGTACAATGAATACCGAGCCACTTCCTCGAGACTCACCTGCCCACCGCTTGCCGCCCGTGCGATGCCACCGGCAAGCGTGATTTCCAGGGGATCGACCTCGAGCATTTCAGCGGCGACGGCACACACCTGGCGATGGGCATCCTGCGCCGCCTTGATCACGGCCATGCCGGAAAGATAGGTGGTGGAGGATGCATAGGCGCCTACATCGAAGGGGGTGAGATCGGTGTCGGAAGAATAAACGATGATATGGTCCACGGTGGTTCCCAGGATCTCGGCCGCCATCTGGGCCAGCACCGTGTCGCTTCCAGTGCCCAGATCCGTTGCTCCCACGAGCAGGTTGAAGGAACCGTCGTCATTGATCTTGATCGATGCGCCGCCCATGTCGATCTCGGGGATACTGGAACCCTGCATCAGGCACACCATGCCGGCGCCGAGAGCACGACCGTCGGAGGCGGTTCGCCGTCCTTTCCTGCCACTCCAATCGAAGGCCGCAGCGCCGAGTTTCATGCACTCGTCGAGCCCGCATGAATCGACCGTCATCTCCACGCCCTCGCGCCCTTCGCCGAGCTTTTGAAAAATCGGCGAGGTTTCACCGGGATGGATGATGTTCCGCCGGTAGAAGTCCTGGATATCCATGCCGATTGCCCGAGCCATGATATCTATCTGCTGGCCGAACGCGAATGCCGCCTGGGTAGCGCCGTACCCACGGTAGGCGCCGCCCACCGGCAGGTTCGTGTAGGCGGTCCGGGCGCGGAACGAAATGTTCGGGACCTTGTTGAACATGGGCAGGGTCTTGCTGCCGGCATTGCTGGCCACGGTCAGGGCATGGGAACCGTAGGCGCCCGTATTCATCAGGCAATCCATGTCGATGGCCTGCAGGTCACCGCTGCGCGTGATTCCCGTCCGGAGACTGATGCGCATGGGATGCCTGGTGCGGGCACTGACGAAGACCTCGCGCCGTGACATGATCATCCGGACCGGACGCCCCGTCTCGATGGTCATGAGCGCTGCCAGGGGTTCCAACATAACTTCCTGCTTGCCGCCGAAACCGCCGCCGATCCTGGGCTTGACGACCCGGATCCGTCGCACCGGGAAATCCAGCGCTTGCGCCACGATCCGGCGCACATGGAACGGAACCTGCGTGCTCGTGCGAATGACCAGCCGGTCGTTCTCGTCCATATAGGCGATCACCACCGGTGGTTCCAACATGCAATGAGAGGCATAATGAGATTGATAGGTGTGCTCGAATACCAGGTCGGACCCGGCCAAGCCTTTTTCCACGTCACCCAGGACCGCCTCCACGGAAGCGGCGAGGTTCCGCTCCGGCTCGTAGGTGACGGGGATGGGCACGTACGCATCGGGCTCATCATGGATGATTGGAGCCCCTTCGGCAAACGCCTTTTCAGCATCGAACAGCGCGGGTAACGTGCGATACTCCACCCGGATCGCCGCCAGGGCCTCCTCGGCGATGGCTTCAGACTCCGCCGCCACCGCCGCCACGCGATCCCCAACATACCGCATCTTGCGGTTGAACAACGCCGTGTCGTAGGGGGAAGGCTCGGGAAATCCCTGGCCAGCCGTGGTGTGCATGATCCGCTTCGTGTTGAAGCAGGTCAGCACCAGCCGCACTCCGGGAATCGCCTCGGCGCGGCTCGTATCAATGGACTCAAGTACCGCATGCGCATGGGGACTGCTTAAAATCCTGCCGTACAACATACCGTCCATACGGATATCGTCCACGTACATGGCGCGGCCGGTAGCCATGCTTAAGCCATCAACCTTCCGCGCGCTTTTTCCCACCACCGCGAAATCGCGCACATCTCCCGTATTCATCGACCCGCCTCCTTCATCACCGCAATGGCGGCCTTGATCGCTTCCACCCGCTTCACATAACCGGTGCAGCGGCAAAGATTGCCGTCGATGGCACGCTTGATCTCCTCGTCGGTGGGATCCGGATTCCTCGCCAGCAGCGCATACGCCGCCAGGATCGTACCGGGTGTGGAATACCCGCACTGCACAGCCCCATGCTCCACAAAAACAGCCTGCAACGGATGTGGTGCGCTCATTTCTCCCAGACCCTCCACCGTGGTGATGCTCCGGCAGTGGGCGCGCGCCGCCAAGACACAGCATGAATTGACCGGCTCACCGTCCAGCAGAACCACGCACGCACCGCAGGTGCCCTCGCCGCAACCGAACTTCACGCTATGCAGGCCAAGCCGCCGCAACACCGAAAGCAGGGTTTCGTTGACCTCTGTCTCCACGTTCCGGGACTCTCCATTGATGATCAGGGTAATGGTCATCTGGCGTCTCCTTCCATCTGGCTCCGCATTTCATTCAGAACCCTGATCACCAGGGCGCCCGTCAGCTCCAGGAGGTACCCCCTGGAAACCCGCTTGTCATGCCTGGGCCTCACCTCCGCTGCCACGGCCGAACGAATTTCCGCGTCTGTCACGTCTTGAAGCGCTCGGCCCTCGATCAGCAGGCCGACCGTCTCCAACAACCTGGGCAATCCCTCCACGGCACCAAGGGCAATCCTCACGTCCCGCAGTATCCCATCATCAACCATGGCTGACATGGCGACATCGGCCAGGCTGAAATCGAAATCTGTCCGGCTGAACTTGATGAACGTGCCGATCCTGGCTGTATCACGCACCTCTATCGACGTCACGATCTCATGGGACGCCAGCAACCTGGCTGGTGGACCCAGAATGAATTCGGCGATGGGAATACGGCGCTTGTCAAGACCTTCCACCAGGACATCGGCATCCATGCACAGCAGCGCCACCGGCGGATCGGACCAGGGCAGCAACCCCACCAGGCTGCCGCCTATGGTGATGAGGTTGCGTAACGGCGTGGATGCGGCGCGGCCGGCGGCG
>JAFGDC010000049.1 GCA_016932295.1 candidate division CSSED10-310 bacterium | reverse complement strand
CGCCCATCCCACTGCTCGCTATCCTGCGCATTCTGATAGCCGATTCTCCACCAGTCTTCTGTCCGGCGAACGCGCTTCGTCCACTGCTCGATCCTCAACTGGGATTGGTTGTCACCGCTCCGCTGTTGTTGATCGGGCTGCTGGCCGCCAGACCTCCGCTCGGATCCCCCCTGGTCGGCATCACGGCTCTTGTTTTCACCTGCGGCGCGGCGATGGTGGTCAAGGCAGACGATCTGCCATGGCTGCTCCTCGGGTTGATGCCGGTGGCTGTACTGCATGCCGCGGCACTCCTCGTTAAACACAGGGGGCTGCTCATCAGTATTCCGCTTGCGTATAGCATCATCTATTTCATCGCTGCATCGTGGGTCATCAGGATCACTCCTTCCTTCACCATCGGCTTCACCGGCCTCGTAAACCTGTTGAACGGCGAACTGGTGCTCAGGATTCCCGGGGAGCAATCCTGGAATACGCTGTCACCGCAAGTCGGAATGTGTATCCTTGCGTTTGTAGTGATGGCCTTGTTTATTTGTAGCATTGGGTTCCGTCGTGAATCACCGGGAAAGCTTTCCGGCGCGATTGCCGTTTCCGCATTGGTATTGGCGATAGGGGTCGGCGCGGTCTGGTACTCAAACACCCATGCGCGGCAGATGAGTCTGTTGTCGGAAGAGGCACGTCTCAACCGACAGCAGCCTGTATTGAGTCTTGACCTCGATCCGGACAATCCGGTCCATGGAATCCGGTTCTTGAGCAACATGAGCATGAGTATCACGACTCCCCAGGATGAATTGATTGCCGTTCTCGTGATGAAGCTGCAAGGCGAGATTACTCACTTGTTTGAAGTCCGCGCCGGTGTGGATACGGCGGAATGGGCGTATGAGAGACCCGATGTGCTGCCCAACATTCGACACAGCAGGCCATTGATCGCCTATTCCTGGCCGGTCGGTTTGATGTCAGGAGCTTATTTTTCGGCGCATGTCTATGAAACGACCTATGAACTGGACTGGCCGGCACCTGTCGATGAGATAGAAATAAGATATACCGGCAGCGGCAATGTTGAACTGACTGTACGTGGTGTGATTGTGTGGCATGGTGCTCCGGCCGATTCTCCGAGGCGCAACGAGGGCTTCCGTGCCGCCCTTGATACTGGCCGCGGGAAGAAGCATAGCGTGGAAAAAAGCGATGTTGATCCACGGGCGGGAAGGCTTCAGACGGGAAGGCTTCAGACGGGAAAGCTTGTTGAAGTGATACGGATGACTGAAATGCTGCATGGGTGGGTGGCGGCTCACCGGTCACTGGTGCCATCTTATCCCGCACCTTCCTTGGCCTTCGCGCCGACATCAGGGACTGCAACAGTAAGAGCGATCGATGCACCGCGTGTCCTTTCCGTTCAACGACCAATTCTGTGTGTTTCATTGCCGGACAGACAATCGGTGGACAGCATCCAATTAATTTCGAGCCTTTCCAATGCCGCCGCAATCGTTCAGGGAACGGTGGTCGCGGAGATGGTTTGCGAGGGAACCGGAACTTCTTGCCGTAGACTTCTTAGAGCCGGTTATGAAACGGCCGAATGGGCCCTGGGCCGACCGGATCTTGCCGGCTGTCCGGCGCACGGGAAACCACGCTTCAGTCTCGGGATTCCGAAATGTTTCGATCGCGTTTGGATCCTCGAAAATCGGTACGTCACCCTGCAGGTGTTCTCTTCCCCTCGTTCACTGGAACGTATCACGGTCCGCCTGCAGCCCTCGTCAGATGATGCGGGAGATCTCCAACTCACCATTTTCGATCTGAGTGTGTACAGGGCGTGATGAGAGCAACTGGATTCCGGGTTTCCGTAATTTCCCGGTACTGGATAGTGATTCCGGTAGTGATCATCCTGCTTGCGTTGCTCCAGACCTGGCCAATCCCCGTGCGATACAACACGCACGTGATCTGCGATTCGGTGTCTGGATTCAATTCCCTTGACGGCGATCCCTGGCTGTTTATCTGGAATTTCCACCATGTCAGGCTTTGGCTCCAGGGGTTGGAGCCAAAGCTGTTTCATACAGACGGGTTGTTTGCACCCATGGGCATGGATCTTAGCTACCATACCCTCAGTCTCTTCAACAGTGTGCCGGGCGCCTTGCTCCTTCCCGTGTTCGGTCCGGCCGCCACGTACAATTCGATGTTCCTGCTGCAGACATTGCTGACCCTGACGGGAATGTATCTTCTCGGCAGGCAGCTCGGTCTGAAGAGAATTCCGGCTGTGTTCGCCGCGTGGCTTTTCACC
Organism: candidate division CSSED10-310 bacterium; assembly: GCA_016932295.1. The sequence continues at coordinate 9,676 of JAFGDC010000049.1, read as the reverse complement.
GCGAGTCCTGCTCGGACATCCCATGTCTCGCAGCATCTCAATATACTCTCCACGGGCATGATGCCCTTCGCGTTGCTGTACCTCTTGCACTGGCGGCAACGCCGGCGACCGGCGTACCTGGCGGCCGCGGCATTCTGTACCGCGCTGGCCACCTACTGTAGTCTTTATCATGGTTTGGCACTGGTATTGCTGGTGCTCGCGGCGGCGGCAGTGATGCTGGTACGATTCATCACTTCGGGACAACCGAAGGAGGTCTGCCGGCTTCTATGGGCCTTCATTGGGTTTTGCCTTCTCACCGGGATCATGATTGCGCCACGAATCATCCCCATGCTCGGCCGCACCTCCCTAGGGTATCGTTCTTCCAGCCATGTCCTTGCGTACACGCCGGGACTCGATGATCTCGCATCCATACCCTGGACGCATCCACTCCGGCGTGGGGAGATGACCACCAGTCACCGGATCGAGACACAGATCACACCGGGGATCACGCTGTTGCTTGCTGGCTTGGCGGCCTTTTTCACGGTCTCTCCTGTCAGGAGGATTCTGGCCCTGGGTGCCGTTTTTTTCATCCTCGCCCTGGGGCCGTGTCTGGTAATTGACGGTATACCGATTCACCTGTTTGGCCGTTCGATTCCGCTGCCTTTTGCGCTGCTTCGTTTTTCCCCCGGCGGCGGCACGTTGCGTTGTCCCGGCAGATTTGCCATCACCGGGGCGCTGTTGATCGCCGTGGGTATCGCCGGGGCGCTTCAACACTGGTGGCGCACCAGATCCGGATTGGTAAGTGTTGCAGCCGGACTAATGGTGGTGGAACTTTGGTCTGCGCCGCTGCCGGTAAAAATCGTCCCGACCTGGTCGCTGCCGACATCCGGGAGGCCAGAGGATGGAATCGCGCTGCCAGTCCCGGCCGATTATACGGCACGGCGCTATATGCTCGATCAGGTGCAACACGGAATGCCTCTGCTGATTGGATTTGCAGCCCGCATCGAGCCGCATCTCTTCCTCCGCTATGAAGATTTCCCCGTGCTTGAAATGCTCCGGGACGCTGAGGGGAAAGAGCGGTATCTCGACGCACTCGGCACGAACGCCTTCGCAGATCTTTGCACAATGCTGGGGGTGCGCCGGCTGCTTTGGTATGGGGAATTAATGGACGAGTGCATTGGAACGGGAGAACTGGAGTCGGCTTTGAACCGGCGACTGCTGATGGACAGAATCGATCGTAGTGACCGGGTGACAATGGTGGAATTCACGCCAGCAACAAAAAATTTTGAACTGGCGGCGGCGATACGTTACTATTTCGGTTTGAATTGGTATGGAGAGGAGCGTTGGCGAGTGGAGGGGAATGAGCTGGCGGTGCGATGGACGCGAGGTGGCGCGGGTCGGATCTGTGTTTTTCCGAACGAACCGGTTATCGGATTGTCCTGTAAAATCATGCCTGTCCCCCTTGAGCGGTGCGAATCCGATACATTGCGGATTGCCGTTGATGGGCAGGAAGTATACTCTGGCAGGCTGAATCAGGGATGGAACGATGTCACACTCCCGATCATGGCGGCACAGTCGATGGCATGTGTGGATTTTGAATACGGATGCCACGGACGTCCCTGGTTCGACAGCTCCGTCACAACAGATCAACGAGATCTTGGTATCGCTTTGAGCGAACTGCGGTTCACGGCAACAACTCCGCGGCTCGAACGCGAGAAGTAGAAGGAAACAGCCCATGAAGGTGTCCATCGTCGTACCGGTTTACAACGAATACTCAACATTCGAAGAGCTGATTCGGCGTGTCGAGGGAGTGGCACTCGAGAAGGAAATCATCGTCGTTGATGATGGATCGAGTGACGGTACCCGCGATGTCATCGGGAAAATGAGAGATTCGTTCTCCCACGTGGTGCTGCATGAGCACAACATGGGGAAGGGCGCGGCGGTGCGATCCGGTATAGAACGGGCCACCGGTGATGTGGTCATCATTCAGGATGCCGATCTGGAGTATAACCCCCAGGACTATTTCAAGCTTCTCTCGCCGATCCGTGAGAAGGGTGCCCTGGCGGTTTATGGCTCCCGGTTCACCGGGGATCGCAAGGACATGTTTCCACTCCATTGGCTGGGAAATATGTTTCTCACTCTGTTGACCAACGTTCTGTACGGGACCTCCCTTTCTGATATGGAGACATGCTACAAGTTGGTGGATCGCAGCCTGTTACAGTCAATCCCGCTGCGCTCGAACGGTTTCGAAATAGAACCCGAGCTGACAGCGAAATTGCTGCGCCGTAAGATCAAAATCCACGAAGTTCCGATTTCCTATGCCGGGCGGGAATTCCATGAAGGTAAAAAGATCACTTGGAGGGATGGCTTCATCGCGCTCTGGACTCTGGTGAAATACCGCTTCCGCGAGTGATCGAGCCATTCATTTCCAGCACATTCCCGTATTGCTGGGTGATCGTCAGGGCGGCCGGTCGGCAATCAGGAAACCAGCCCGGGCCGGGTGCCGGCCGAAGCGAAACTACATAAACAGGTGCATGCTTGAACACAGCACGGATGCGGAAGTGGATCGTAGCTCAAATCATGAAGCGGATGGCGGGTGTGTGGCGGCTGTCTTCAATGAGTCGCATCGGAGGAGAACATCAGCCGGATCGTAACGATCCTCCGCTGCCTGGAGACCGGCGTCCGAAGTTGCCGTACGGGGTCGGACGGCTCGGAAGCGTTCTGCCAGGTCAGCCGTGGTAACTGCCTCGAAGCGGTTAAGGATCACTGACAGAAACCCCTTGATTCGATCTATTCGCTGCTGCTGATCACCGAATGACCTGAAGTAGTGATACAACTGATCGGATCTCGATATATCCGCCAGTTCCCAGGCATGAATAGGAAAGACCAGTGGCTGTCCGTATCGTTGCAACGCTTGCAACGAGCGGTCCAGCCACGAATCAGCCAGGTTGGCGGGCAGTGGCAGCAGGAAGCTGCTGTGGATCGGCAGCTTGAGACCGGCCACCGGGGAGACGGAGATGGGGATCTCGATGATGTTTCGATTTCCGGATTTTAGAAACTTTCCAGAAGCCGGACGATATGGTCCGGCTTTTTCCACCATGCCGTGGATGAAATGCCCCGAGTAGTTGGTCAGGATAATCCTTCGATTGGAACGTAATCCCTGGAGCCAGCGTACAGCGCTTCCCCAGTAGGTGGGAAAGAGCGAGCAATCGTACGTGAATCCCTTTTCTTCAAGAATATCCAACAGCTTGTCGGTGATTTCGTAATTCGGTGCCTTGAAGCCGCGTGCTCGTGTACCGCTGATGGCGCTCAGGAGGTCCTGGGCACGGGCGATATCCCTCTCCATGATGGCTTGAGTGAAGCTACTGTATCGCAAGGCGTGAGTATATCCATGATTGGCGATTTCATGGCCGGCGGCCGCGATCCGACGCACCGGTTCGTGAAGTGCGCCATCTTCGAGATCGGCCGCGCTGAAAAAGAATGTGGCAGTCACAGCGAACTCTTCACAGAGAGCCAATGCCTGATCGACGGCTACGAGAATGATGCGGTCAACGGCCGGCCGGTGGATGATCCCGTAGTGGGTATCGAGGGTCAGTTTACCGTCCAGGTCGAATTGAATGGTGGCCAGGTCATGCAACATTTACAATCTCCAGCGCTTGGCAAGCATTTTGCTCAGGACTTCCAAGAGGGGAGGAAGAAATTGAAATCGGCAGGTTTTTCCTTTCATCACGCCGCAATCCTCGCGTTCATACTTTCGGCGGATGGTATACTAATTACATTGGATCATCAAGCACCAAGAATCCCTCCTGTCGGATCAGTCAGCGGCGATGTGGTTCTTGGACCGCGGAGCGATGCGCCGGGTCTGCACACTGAAGTCGTAGTGAGTCTATATGGAGGGAACGGTGCGGTCGACATCATGGCGATGCACCCACTGCGTCGTTTCCTTGATCCATGTACGGATCCCGAGAGCGCGCTTGTCATGTTGCCGGGTGTCGGCCCTGTCATCGCGGGCAACATCGTTGAATATAGAAATATGATGAAACGGGCACGGCGTGATTGCGAAGGTTCGGAATGGCTCCTGGAAGTATTCGGAATTGGCCGGGGGAAGTATGCGTTACTCGGCGAATACCTGGCACATGAGACGGGCGGTGCGTCCGGATCAAGCAAACCAAACCGATGAAGACCGCGGATGTCCTGATACTGCTCGCGCCGTCCTTCGCGGTGGGAATATGGGCAGCCGTAAGGTTCGATCCCAACCCCGGCTACATCCTCGCGATGGCTGCCTTCACCCAGGTGTTTTTCGCGTTGTTCGGCGCCAGGGCCGGGTGCATCTCAGCGTTTTTACTTGTGATGGTGGGAATATGTCTCGGCATGTATGCAGGCAGAACGAATGGTTGGCCAGATGATCTATCGGATGAGGTCGAAATTGCCGGCATGGTATCGCAGTGTCAGCGCCTGGATGATCATTCGCTTGTGGGCAGGATACGACTCGATTCCGAAACAGGCGGCAGGCTTTTCCCCGCACGGACCGGCTGTCTGGAGATCGATGCCTGGTTCTATAATGATCTCGGCAACTGCCTTCGGCCCGGCGATTGGCTTCGCTTGCGGTGCAGCCTCCGGTGTCCCGATCCGTCAAGGGCGCAGGTGCCATGGGACGGCGCCATATATGATGCCGTTGTTCTGCGGCGTGAGCAGGTTCTGGAACGCCGGGCAACACCCCATTATTGCTGGAGGCGTTTTGGATACATCGCGCGGAACCGCATTGCGGAGAATCTCCGGCAGGGACTGTCAGCCCGCATTGCGGGTCTGTATACAGCCTTGCTGTTGGGAGACAGGAGGCAGCTTGACGATGATGTGAATGGAATGTTTCGGAAGGCGGGGCTGGCACATTTGATCGCCATTTCCGGGTTGCATCTGGGGATCATCGTGATGATCATCGGCGTGGTTGTTGGGTTTCTCATCGCTGATTATCGATTCAGGTCCGTCATGAGCATCTCGATTCTCATTGGTTATGCCATTCTCGTTCAATCACGAGCCTCCCTTTCACGGGCATTGATCATGGTGTGCATAATGCTGAGCGCGCCATTGCTTGGACGCCGCGCCGGATGGCTCCACGGCTTGAGCCTCACTTTCCTGCTTATGCTGATGTTCAACCCTCCCTCGCTATACGATGTTGGTTTTCAGCTCAGTTTCACCGCCGTCTTTGGAATATTGGTTTATACGAATCGGCTGGCCGATCAAATCAGGCTTCCCTGGCTCCGTATCCGGCGATTACTGGGCGTAACCCTCGCCGCGCAATTGTGGATCAGCCCCCTGACTTCTTACCATTTTCAGCAGATTGCTCCTTTCACCATCATCCTCTATCCCATCGTTCTGCCCATCTTTTTCATCACGATACTCACGGGTTTCTGCTGCCTGCCTCTGCTTCTGGCGAGCGGCGACTGGGCACTGTCGGCGGCGCCGCTTCTGGAAACCGTCGCTTCCTGGCTGTTAAAGATGATCAGCCTGGCGGCCGATCTGAAGGTGTTTGCCATCCCATTCGGACCACCGCACATGACCACCATGGCAGCCTGCTATCTCACCCTGCTCTGCACGCTCTGGACAAATCGTTTCAGAAGCCTCCTCGGTCTGCAGGCGATCCTCGTCATCGCCATGTTCGGGATTGAATTGAGTGGAGAAATCGCTCCGAATATTCCATCCTCGTATCTTGAGATCAGACACATGGACGTGGGCAACGGAGATGCAGCCCTGCTGCGCTTTCCATCCGGTCAACGAATGATCATCGATGGCGGGGGCAAACCATTCGGCATCATCGACCAGGAACAGGAACGCTTGCTGCGCCACCTCAGGTCCGCACGCATCAGGCATATCGATTACCTGGTGGTGAGTCATTCTGATGCAGATCACATAAAGGGCGCCATCCGGGTGCTTGAGGAACTTTCCGTGGGAGAGGTGTGGTATGCTCTGACACCAAACAAACTGCTTGACCGCCTCGTCATTCTGGCTATGGAACATGGCGTCAGGAGAAGGATTCTTTCCCGTCCCTTCGTCACCAGCCTGCCGACTGACTCTAATAACCGCTCACTGATCCTCGCGGTGCGTTACAACCGTTTTCAGGCGCTGTTCACCGGTGACATCAGCCAGCCAATCGAGGCGCTGCTGGCGGCGGAGCAGGGGCAGTTGGGCAGCTATCTGCTGAAAGTTCCTCATCATGGCAGCAATACATCCAGTTCCACTGCCTTTCTGCGGCTTGTAGCGCCGCGGTTGGCGGTCATCTCAGCGGGGCGCCGCAACAGGTTCGGACATCCCTCGCCATCGACTCTGGATCGACTGTCACAGATACCAGCCAGGCCCGAAATCCTCCGGACCGATGCGCATGGTGACCTGCTGATACGCACTGACGGCTATGTCTTGCATTTTCACAGTTGTGATCGCTAGGATGAACGGGCAACTGATGATCACAGCGGGTCGGTCCAGATCGATCGCGGTCGATCCTTGGCCACCGGAGGTACGTGCAACGTGTCTGCAGATACCCATGAACACCAGGCAATAGTCGATTGGAAACGAATCTGGGAATACCTCAGCAGAGACCTTCTCTGGTTGTGCTATGTCATCCTGACGTTCAAACTGTCGAATGGAACCAGGCCGGGGGGACTCGTCGGCATCCCAGACACCGTACTGCATTTCACTGAGTTCTTCATCATGACCGTCCTGACCTACCGGATGTTCGACTATCGAATACGCCGGCTGTCGAGAGCCCTGGTATATTACTTCACGTTGCTGTTCAGCCTGGTGTATGCCTTCCTGGACGAGATCCACCAGTTCTTTGTTCCGGGGCGCTGCAGTTCACTCCTTGATATTGCCGCTGACAGCCTGGGGATACTGGTATCATTGGGCTTGATTCACCTCTGGAACATCGTTGCCCATGGCGATCGTCAGTTATCCGGATCCACGTCACCACCTGGTACGTTGGAGGAGAGATAGCAGGTTGCCTCCCATAACCGCCGCGACTGTGGCGTAAGGGAATTCGTCCAGCAGACGGTCGATCAGTGAAGGAAATCGTGAGACATTCTCCAGCCCTCTGCACGAGAACGGGCTTGCATCGAAATCGGAACCGATGGCGGGAATCGTTGATCCACATAGATCGATGACGTGCCGTATCTGTTTTACCACCGCTCCCGGACCGTCCTTCATGGCACCCGGCGCCATGTATGGAGGGAAGAAGATAGTGCCTATCACACCCTGTCTGGCGGCAAGCATCTCCATCTGATCGGTGGTCAAGTTCCGCCTCACACGACGCAATCGATGCAGTCCCGTATGAGACACGATGACCTGGGTCCGCTTCTGTGCGCATGCCTGTGTGAAGCTGCGGGGAGAACAATGGGAGAGGTCCGCGAGAATTCCATGTTCACCCAATGCACATAGGACGTCCCGGCCAAATTCGAGCAATCCGGTATCCGGTGTCAAGGGGAGCAGGGTGGAGGTGGCTGCCAGTTCGTTTTGCAGGAAATGCGTGAGTGTGAGGTAAAGAACCTTATCGCCGGCCAGAACTTCAACATTCCGGATTGATCCATCCAGGACATGTCCGCCTTCCACGGCGAGCACCGCGGCTATCCGATCATGCTCCCAGGCATGGATGATATCCGACAGAGATCCTGCATGAGCTATGGCGCCGCGGCTATCGTCGATGAAGGCATGGAAGCTGTCGACGGACCAACGGTAGGCATCCATGAAAGAACTCCAGGGATACCTGAAAGGGAGATAAATGGTGAAAACCATCAAATCCACAGCCCCGGCGATGAGTCTTTCGAGAGCGATTCGTCGCGATCGATTTCGGTGGACATGCTCGCCGCCGCCGCGGATTCGGTCGGTTGCCAAGTAGGTCATGCGCAGTAACACATGGTTATGAAGATCGCATATTCTGATGCCCCGATACATGTTCGCTCCTCACGATCATTGTAGCAAATCGATACCTGGAATCCCCGGGAAAAAAACGGAATGCGTCACCGCCACTGACTGGAGCGATCAACTCTCGTCAGAGTATGCATCGCCGAGATCGATGAGATGTGCCCAGGGGCCGGGATGATCAGGGCAGGTCCGGCACGATTCGTTGACGGATCGTCCCGCTCGACTGTGAACACAGTGCGTGATTCGTTTCGATATAAGGATTCCGGCTCGGATTCTGTTTGCCGGTGGTAGTGCCAGGATCAGTTTGAAAGACACTGCGTCGCCCTGCGAAAACAGATGTGCATTGCGTATGGCTCACAGTCTACTACAGGAACCAGGCTGGACCCTCTTTACAATGGGGTCGTACCCGGAATCTTGTAATGATCGTCGCGATGCGTTGGCTTTCAATCTTCCACAGCAGCCACGGAGACAGAGGATGCACTGCTGGCGTTATTTGAACATGACAAGACGCGGTGAGCAGACAGGTGGTGGTGACCTAATGAGGGAGTGAACCGACAGTAGTGGTGTGCCGGGGCAACGCACCGGACTGATCAAACGCGTCATGGGGTCGGGCTGATTGGTCCTTCCTCCGCCCTCGCCAAACCAGTGTCGCTGATAACGCCACCACTGAAGGCACACGAAGGCGCTTTTTGTCAGACAGCCTCTCCTCACTATTGATCCACCTCAGGCTTATATCGAAACCAAAGAGTGCGTTGCAGCAGCTTGCCGGTTCCAATCATGAAGGTATACTAAGATGTCGAGGAGTCCAACATGAAGGATTTCAGAGGGTGGGATGCAGTACCGGATCTTGTCTTGATCCTGGTGATTACCTTAGTGACGATCTGCCTGCTGATCGTTCATGTGCCAGTGGTGTATTTTGGTGATGCCGCGAACAATCTTGCCTACAGCAGACACCTGATCCGCACCGGGCAATGGGCGTTTACCGCCCATTCCGATGGCCAGCCGCACATTCCTTCCACCTTTGTGACCACGGATAACGTGCATTTCCATGTGCGATACCCGCCTGGAAGCATGCTGGTGTTCGCGACCGCTGAACTCGTGTGTGGCGAATGGGGCCTGCGCGCGACCAACCTGTTGTTTGGCATTGCCGGCATCGTGCTGTTCTACCGTACCTTGCTGTTGCTATTTCCGCGGTGGTTTGCCGCCGCTGGTGCCATAGCCCTTTTGCTGACGCCAGCCTACCTGTTCTTCATGGCATCGTACATGACGCATCCACTATCCATGTTTTTCATATTGGGTGCTTTCTACCTGGTTGTCAGGGCTCCGGAATCAAACCATCCTGCATGGTTCGCCGCGTCGGCGGGATTATGTATCGGCGCTGCGGTTGCAACGCGTTACATCAATATCCTGATCCTGCCGTTGCTGGGCCTGTCGGTGATAGTGCCACTGTTTCAGGATGGGAAGCCGCGGATTCGTTCTCTCGTCGTCCCGATGTTCGGGAGGGCCGCGGGGTTCGCGTTGGGTGCCGGCGTGGTCATGATCCTGTTGGCATGCTATCACACTGTCCAGTTCGGAGGTCCGTTCATCACCGGTTATGAACTCGCTGGTGAGACATCGCCTTTCAACCTGCGGCATTTCTCAAGCAACTTGCCCAATGTCACCACTCTGTTTCTCAATTACAGCGGCATCGCCGTGCCCCTCGCGTTGATGGGAATCTATCGTTTGATCAGGCGCGGGAACATCCTCCGCCTGGTCGTTCTCGTGGGATGGATGAGCCAGTTTCTCCTGG
>JAFGDC010000463.1 GCA_016932295.1 candidate division CSSED10-310 bacterium | reverse complement strand
GTGTTGCCATAACTCTGAACATATAAAAACAGTTTAAACTATTGTCTTATATGGACATTCATGGCTTTCCTGGCAGGGAACTTCAGTATAGCGTGGCGGCTGCTCGGCGATAAGGCCTCATACCCGGCCGACGGCATCTCATGGCGGTCAAGCAGCGTGCGAACTGATTGAACCAGGAATGGCCTGCTTCCACTGATCATCGGCGATGCTCACGAGCTGGATCTCGATGCATGAATGCAATTGCTTCTTCACGACCACAAACGTGTGACTATTCCCGTTTCCAAGGAGTGCCTGCTGCGCGGCTCCCCATGTGGTGCCATCACTCCTCACCGGTTAGGGTCAGTCACGCGAGGCGCATAGTGGGAAACCAAAGCGTGGGATGTAAGTGCGGATACGCACTGCAAGCCCCCTGCAACTGAGGGTGGCCAGTTTTAACTTGACAGCTCTCTTGTGAGGTGGGATTATGTTTAGTTGCGAAGGGCCCATAGCTCATCTGGTAGAGCCACCGGCTCATAACCGGTAGGTGCCTGGTTCGAGTCCAGGTGGGCCCATACATACCGGAACGTCAAGATGGAGGAGCGTTCATGCTGGAAATGGGACGCCAGAGCATTTCACCTCAACCCAGGAGGTATGCGTTCCGGTGTGGTATAGCCTTTCCCCCGCCGGACTGTAGGAGGAGGGAGCCGTGACCACCTGGTTCCGGCGCTCCCTCGAACGGTCGAGCCGGCCAGGCGATTCGGGGGAGCGGGCGAGGAACCAGAGGCAGACAACAGGTGCGCCGTTCGATGGCGCACCTTTTCTTTTGTACCGAGAATTTTCCGGATTGCCGACGGGTGAAGCGCAATCCGGCATTGGCATGCGCCTGGCGAAGGAGAATGAAGGTGGACGAGAATCTCAGTAGGATCATCGAACTTCAGAAGGTCGACCTGGCTATCAAGGAACTTCAGGACACGCAGACGGCGATTCCCCGGCAAATCGAGGACTTGAAGCATGACCTCGAATCATCGAAAACGGTTCTCAGCCAGTACCGCAGAAAGCTGGAAACGGTCGAAAAAACACGAAAATCACTGGAACGCGACATCGACGGCAACAACGAGAAGAGGAAAAAATACCAGACGCAGCTCTATGCCGTGAAAACCAACCGGGAGTATTCCTCCCTTCTCAAGGAGATCGAAAGTCTGAACCAGCAGAACCTGCAGATCGAGGAGCAGATCATCAGCACCATGGAGGAAGTGGATGACCTGCGCCGCACCCTGGCCTTGAAGGAAGCCGAATTCAAGGAAGAGGTGAAGGTGCTCGAACGCCGCAAGGTGGAAAAAGAGCAGGAGTTGGAGCAGGTGGTGGCCCAGCTCACGGAGCATCGCGCGCACCGCGAGGAGCTGATGCAGCTCATCGATCCCACGCTGGTGGGACGCTACAACAAAATCGCCAAGGTCCGTCACAATGCAGTGGTACCCATCGTCAAGTCCGCCTGTTCAGGCTGTTACATGAAGATCAGGCCACAGGTGCTCGCCAAGGCCAAACAGTCACAGTCCATTGTGGTATGCGACAACTGCTCCCGCATCCTCTATGTCGATCCTGAAGAATCCTAGAGGCGCACCCCTCCAGGTCACCTGGTTGATTCGGCGGCGCCACCTGACGATGACGAGGTGACCTGAGGTTCCGCATCGAAATATCTGTTATACAATGAAATCAATGTATTACCAGGAAAGACATACCCGTGTTTCGCACAATCGGTCCGGCAACTCGAAGCGGCGGAATGGACGCGGGCATTCGCCGGATGGAAACGTGGGAAGGCATTGAACGCATCTCCATGATCCCCGCTTTTTCCCCTGCGGCTGCCCATTTTATTTATTATCTATTATTTCAATCTGTTACGATTCTCAAGAAACCCCAATTCCGATCATAAGCCAATCCACCAGCGCAAGATTGCATGGCAGGCGCGCTTCCGCTATGCTTGGGGATGCCGGTGGGCGGAGCAGCCCAGGTGGCCGCTGGCCGGCTTCCAGCCGGCTGGAGGAAAGTCCGAACTCCATAGGGCAGGATGCTGGGTAACACCCAGTCACGGCGACGTGAAGGAAAGTGCCACAGAAAACATACCGCCTCGTTCGCGGGGTAAGGGTGAAAAGGTGCGGTAAGAGCGCACCGCGGAGGGGGTGACTCCTCCGGCAGGGCAAACCCCATCCGGAGCAAGACCAAATAGAGGAGCGCTCGAGGGCGGCCCGTCCAAGCTCCCGGGTAGGTTGCACGAGGCGCCGGGCAACCGGCGTCCCAGATGAATGGCCACCACCTTCGGGGACAGAATTCGGCTTATCGGCTGCTCCGCCCGTCCCACCGGCATCCGCCGTTCACTTTGAGGCCGAACCGCGTCCCCGCGATTATCGGTTGTTCGCGGATCGTCACCGTTACCGGCACGCAATGCAGGCCAGCATCGAACAGGACGGCGTTGCGCACATTCGGGGATGAGGATACAACTGCTTGGCAACGGCCGCGGAGCCAATTATTGTGATACCCGGCCACGCGGAAAGGCGGTGGATTTACATCCTGTAGGAAGGAGTATGGGTATGCGTTTTGTCATCAGTGGCGGCGGTACGGGGGGGCACATCACCCCCGGCCTGGCGGTGGCCGCGGCCCTGCACCGGCGGCCGGGCACCGAACTGCTCTGGATCGGCACCGCGGGGAGACGGGAAGCGGATCTTGTCCCGCGTGCGGGGATACCATTCCAGGCTATACCGGGCAAGAGCTTTAAACGCGGCATGTCACCCCGCGCCCTGGTCTGGAATCTACTTGCCGTGCTGGCCGTCAGCCTGGGTATGCTGAAATCACTGCGATTGTTGCGGCGTTTCCGTCCCCATGCGGTGATCGGCACCGGCGGTTACGTGTGTTTCCCCATCGTCATGGCCGCCAAACTGCTGGGACTTCCGGCCATAATCTGCGAGCAGAATTCATTGCCGGGATTGACGGTGAGGGTCTTGTCCCGGTTCGTTGATGCCGTCGCCGTGAGTTATTCTTCCACTCGTGACCTGTTGCCCGCCGCCCGTCGCATTGCGCACACCGGGAATCCCGTTGCGGCTGAGCTGTCCACCCTCCGCCAAGATCAGGCGAGGATCGATCTGGAGCTGCCGGCTGACAGACTTGTCGTGCTGGTTCTGGGGGGCAGCCTTGGTTCCGTTGCCCTCAACCGGGTGGTAAGCTCGGCGGTGGCCACCGACCGTTGGCGCAAAGACTTGGCGCGACGCTGGTTCATCGTGCACGGGACTGGCCAGTCCAAGTACGCAGCGGTGCAGGCCGCCACCGGCGATGCGCCGTCCTACCAGGCCATGCCGTATATCTATGAGAACTTCAAGGCGCTGGCCGCAGCCGATGCGGTGATCAGCCGTGCCGGAGCCACCACCATCGCCGAAATCACCACCCGCGGTCTCCCGGCGCTCCTGGTGCCTTGGCCCGGCGCGGCCCACGATCACCAGACCCACAACGCACGGCTGCTGGATCACGAGGGAGCCGCCAGATGTGTGAGTGAAGATGCTTTTACGCCTGATTCGCTGCTTGATTTCCTGGCGGAGATGACTGATTCCCGGCAGCGCGCCCGTATGGCGGGAAAAGCACGCGCCATGTCCATCCCGGATGCGGTTGAACGAATCATCTCCCTGATCGATGAGGTTCGCGCCCGGCGCGGACAGAAAGAGGACGCACATCATGAACAGTGACGCAGTGGTTTTACTCGTACTGGGTATTGTACTCGCCTTCCTTGGGTATCCGGTGTATCGATTGTCTCTCAAGATCGCTGGTTTCATCATGGGATTTTTTGTCGGCCTCACCGTCGTCCATTTCATCGACCGCTATCTTGTCGATCTTCCCTACGATACCTACTGCATCGCGGCCGGTGGTTTGTTGCTCGGGTTGCTCGGCGCCATGAACATGCATCGCTGGGTCAAAGTCATGCTGTTCGTCACCGGCTTCTCCCTTGGCATGGTCATTGCCAGGGGGTCGTTCGCCGGGCAGGAATTGTTCGCCGCCATTCCCTCGCTGCACCAGATCAACGCATGGGTGCCGGGAATCGACCTGCTGGCAATTTTGCTCGCCATCGTCCTGGGCGTGGTGGCGATTCTCCTGGAGAAATTCTTCATCATCCTCTTCACCAGTTTCTGGGGAGCGCGCCTCATCTCGTCGCACGTCGTCAATCCCTACATCTTCCCCGCGGTCCTGTTCATCGGCATCTTGTTCC
>JAFGDC010000462.1 GCA_016932295.1 candidate division CSSED10-310 bacterium | reverse complement strand
GCTGTATCAGCAAGAACGGGACGAAGCCGGCATGAAGATATACCTGGCCAAGGGAAAGAACCTGGCGGCGGAACTTGGGATACCGGACACCATCCTGCCCGGTACCGAGGGGGGACTGCAAGGCTTTCTCGCGCCACGACGGGCGCAGGGACTGAAGTAAGGAACATAGGCAGGCGGGTCCGGCCCGTTGCGCCAACCCGAATTTCCCGCCGCCCACCTATCCGCACCCGGCAAGAAGTGAAGACTCGCCGTTGAGGCGCTGTCCCGGGTGTGTGAACATCCGCCGGAATGGGAAGCCGGTGGAACGGGCGGGAAATCCGGGTATGAAAGGATTCGAGAAGCTCGCACAGGTTGTGTACTTCACAAATCCGACCGGACCCACCAATGGTTGACTTCGATCGACGGCATCGTCTGCCGCCATTGTCAAGCGTTCTTTTTCGCGGCCGTCACGCGGCCTTCGCCACCTCCTTGTCGAGTTTCCGGTAGAGCCGTTTGATATCGTCCATCACGCGCTCCACCATGAGTATTGAAGTTTCCTTGCAAAACGGTTTGTCGTACAGGTCATCGAGGTGCACTGGCGGACCGAAGACAACCCTGACTTTTCGGAACGGGAGGGGAAAGCGCGCGCCCACGGGCAGCACATCGTTCATCCCGTATACGGCTGCCGGAATCACTACCGGGCGAGCCTTGTGGATCACCATTCCCACACCTGGCCGGCCCGGCCCGATACTGCCGGTCCTGGTCCTGGTTCCCTCTGGAAAAAGCATTACGTTGCCTTTTTTCAGACAACGGACCATGCGCTGTACGGCATTGAAATCATGCTGGTGACGGTGCACCGGAATACAGCGCCACAGCCATGTGCAAAGGCGCAGGAGCCGCTTGTGGAAAAAGTTCTCCACCGCGGCGGGATGCCATGGCGCCAGAGCCATCCTGAACAGCACCCATGGGAAATAGGCCACGGTGGCCAACATGAAGCTGTCGATCATCGACTGGTGATTGGCCACCAGCAGGACGCCGCGACAGCGCGGCACATTATGCCGGCCGATTACCTCGATCCGGCAGTACAGGTGCAGAAAGAGCCAGTTGATAACGCTGGTCATAGCGATGAACAGCGAGGACAGCATCATGAACACCATTCCCTCGGATTTCATGCGGCATCTCCTGGTCAAAACCCGTTCCATACTCACCTCGATCTGGTATAAAGCAAACTCCCTGCCAACCTCAGAATCAGCGTAGACGCATGTAGGACAATCTTTTCAACAAAGGTCAACAGTCTTTGTCGCGAAACTGGTTGCGCACACAGCGCAGAAACGCGAATTCACTTACGCACTTTGACGCGGTGTTGACGCAAACCGGCGACCGGTAAATGCCTTTTTCCAACAATGGCGTTCCGGGTATATGCCGGGCATGGTCCGGAACATGGTGCGACATGGGGTTGCCACGCAGCGCACGATCCGGGATCGAGGCAGTGACATCGCGTGAGAGGCAACACGCCGCCAGGGACCACCGGCGGCCGCGCCAGCGAAGAGGGCGCAACCAGTCTGAAGTGGGCGCCGGGGTCGATTTTCCAATCCCCACGGCTGGATTTCTTGCTCATGAGAAAGAAGGAAAAACCCGCGTCTCCATCATCCCGGTGGCGAAGGGCTGCATCAACAAGCATGCGTGTCCCTGACTTCTGCGACGACACCGCCGTACCCAGGCGGGAGATCCAGACGGAACCCACAATGTTGCTTTTAACGGTGCCGGTTCCTATACTGTAGAGTCGGTTCGTGCCGCAACATGGCGCAACGGCCGCGGGAGGACGCATGGAAAGCCAGGTGAATCTCTACAATCTTCTGCAGACCGCAGCGGAAAAGAAGGCCTCCGATATTCATCTGAAGGTCGGGAACTACCCCATCATGAGGATTGATGGACAGTTGTACCCGGTGGAATCGCACAAGAAGCTGACCGCTCCCGGACTGGAAGAGTTGGCGTACCGGATACTCAATGACGAGCAACGCAAATCTTTCGAGACACATCGCGAGATCGACGTGGCGCACAGCGTATCGGGTCTCGGCCGGTTCCGCGTTAATGTCTACATGCAACGGGGGACCGTCGGGCTGGTGTTCCGGGTCATCCCGACCAAGGTGGCGACAATCCGTGAATTGCTGCTCCCCAAGGTCCTGGAAAATTTGGCGGTGTTACCCCGCGGACTGGTACTGTGCACCGGGTCCACCGGTTCCGGCAAGACTACCACTCTGGCATCGATGGTGGATCACATCAACGCGAGCAAGACCGTCCACATCATGACCATCGAGGATCCGATCGAATATCTTCATCAGGATAAAAAATCCCTGGTCAATCAGCGAGAAGTGGGTTGCGACACCGACTCCTTCGCCCAGGCCATGCGCAGCGCCCTGCGTCAGGATCCGGACGTCATCCTGGTGGGCGAAATGCGCGACCACGCCACCGTGGAGACCGCCCTGATGGCCGCCGAGACCGGTCATCTGGTACTGAGCACGCTCCATACCACCGACGCGGTGGAAACGGTGAACCGCGTGATTTCCTTCTTCGAACCCCATCACCAGCACCAGGTCCGCATCCAACTGGCCAGCGTCCTGCGGGGCGTCATTTCACAGCGGCTCATTCCGCGTTCCGACGGCAAGGGCCGGGTGCCGGCGGTGGAGGTCATGATCTCCACCCCCACCATCCGCGACTGCATCATCAATCCCACCCGCACCAAATATATCATTGATGCAATGAAGCAAGGCATTGCCCAGTACGGCATGCAGACGTTCGACCAAGCCTTGTTCTTCCTCGTCAAGCAGGATCTCATCACCTACCAGGACGCCCTCGAACGCTGTACCAATCCGGATGAATTCGCCATGAAATTCACAGGCGTGCAATCCACATCTGACATGGCCATGGAAAAGCTCGAGGAGACCTCAATGGCGGATTATTACGACTACAGCTCCGAGGGTCAACAGGGCCAGTTGCAAAATCTGATCGACTGGAATCAAGAGAACGGCTCGTGAGTGACGGACCCCGTATCACTGGAAACATTGTTCCAGAATTGACCGGCGACGGCCCCTCAGCCGGCGGCGGAATCGCCAGTATTGGAGAATAGCACATGACCGGTAACGAAATACGCACACTGTTTCTCGACTATTTTACGGGGCATGATCACCTGAGGATAAAGAGTTCTTCACTGGTTCCGGCGGGCGATCCCACGCTCCTTTTCACCAACGCCGGTATGAACCAGTTCAAAGATGTGTTCACGGGCAAGCGGCCGGCGCCCTATCCCCGCGCCGTCTCCGCCCAGAAATGTGTACGGGCGGGTGGGAAACACAATGATCTCGAGAATGTCGGCTTCACCGCGCGGCACCATACATTTTTCGAGATGCTGGGGAACTTCAGCTTCGGTGATTATTTCAAAAAAGTCGCCATCGAGATGGCGTGGGAATTCCTCACCGGAGTCCTGAAGCTGCCGCCGGCAAAATTGTGGATCACCATCTTCAAAGACGACGATGAGAGCCATCGTCTCTGGCGTGCCATCACCGGTTTTCCAGAAGATCGCGTGCTGCGGCTGGGGGAAAAGGACAATTTCTGGGCGATGGGCGATGTCGGACCGTGTGGTCCCTGTTCGGAGATACATTTCGACCAGGGTTCCGCCGTGGGTTGCGGACGCCCTGACTGTGGTCCGGAATGTGACTGCGACCGCTTCCTCGAACTATGGAACCTTGTTTTCATGCAGTACGAAAGGGACGAAAGCGGCATCATGCGGCCACTGCCGAGCCCCAGTATCGATACCGGTATGGGGCTGGAACGGGTGACGGCGGTATTGCAGGGTAAGACAACCAACTTCGCCAGTGACCTGTTCACACCCATCATCACGGCGGTAGCGCAACTGGCCGATGCCACGTACGGGCAAACCCCGAAAACCGATGTTTCCCTCCATGTCATCGCCGATCACATCCGCGCCCTGACTTTTCTCATCAGCGACGGCGTGCAGCCCTCCAACGAGTGGCGCGGCTACGTGGTGCGGCGTATATTGCGGCGGGCCATGCGGCACGGGGTGCTGCTTGGTCTGGAGGAGCCCTTCCTGTACCGGCTCGTGGATACAGTCGTCAATCAGATGCAGGAGGCCTATCCTGAATTACGTGACGAGCGGGAGCGGACCACGACGGTGATCGAAATGGAGGAGCGCAGGTTCGTGAACACGCTGCGGCTGGGCATGCAGATTCTCAACAGCTACATGGATGCACACGAAGCCAGGGGAGAGCGCCGGCTGACCGGCGCCGAGGTCTTCACGCTGCATGATACGTACGGATTTCCGCCGGACCTGGCGGATGAGATCGTCAGGGACCGCGAGTTCAGTTTTTCCATGACCGACTATGAGGCGGCGATGGAAGAGCAGCGTCGGCGAGCCCGGGCGGCTTGGAAAGGAGCCGAACAGGCGGCGGCCGGGGATCGATACGCGCGACTGCCGAAAGTGCGGTTCACCGGGTATGAAACCATCGAAGACCGGGCATCGGTGACTGCCATCCTGGTGGATGGCGAGGAAGTCGAGACCGCCGGCGCCGGCACCCTGGTGGAGGTGGTGCTGGACCGGACTCCCTTTTACGGAGAATCGGGCGGACAGGCAGGCGATACCGGTGAGCTGCGTTGGGACGATGGCACCGGGCATGTGTTGCAGGCGAAAAAACCATCGTCAGCGGTGATCGTACACCGGGTCAGGATCACCAGCGGCAGGCTGGAACGGGGGCAGGCGGTGACCGCCATGGTGGATGGCGTGCACCGCGATCACATCGGCCGCAATCACACCGCCACCCACCTGCTGCATGCGGCGCTGAGGCAGGTGGTGGGGGATCATGTCAAACAGGCGGGATCGCTGGTTGAAGCCGAGCGGTTCCGGTTCGATTTTTCGCACTACCAGGGCTTGACCGATGAGGAACTGCATCGGATCGAAGCAACCGTGAACCACTGGATTCTTGAGAATCACCCGGTACGGACCGCCGTTCTGCCGCTGACCGAAGCCATGGCGGGCGGCGCCATGGCGCTCTTCGACGAAAAGTACGAGGACATGGTCCGGGTGGTGACCATACCGGGCGTGAGCAAGGAACTGTGCGGGGGAACCCATCGCGGACGCACCGGTGATATAGGTGTCTTCTATATCACCGGTGAAGGCAGCGTCGCCGCCGGCACCAGGCGGATCGAAGGGGTCACCGGGATGGGTGCGTGGGAATGGTCGTCACGACGCCAACGGGTGCTGGAGGATCTCAGCCGGCACATGAAAGCGCCGGTCGAGGAACTGCCGGAACGCATCGAGCGACTGCTGCAGTCCAATCGGGTGCTGGAACGACAGGTTGATGAACTGAAAAAGAAGCTCTCCGCCGGAGAAATCGACAAGATCCTGGAACAAGGCAGGGAGGTGGATGGTTTCAAGGTGTATACCGCCCTGTTCGACGAGGTGGATACGGGTGTGTTGCGGGAATTGACCGATGTGATCCGCGACCGGGTGAAATCGGGCGTGGTGGTGTTGGGCGCTGTGATCGGCGGCAGCGTGCAACTCGTGGCCGCGGTGACCAGGGACCTGACCCCGCCCCTGCATGCAGGCAACCTCATCAGGGAGGTGGCCCGTTCGGTAGGCGGCGGCGGCGGGGGCAAAGCGGATCTGGCCCAGGCCGGGGGGCGCTTCCCGGAGAAACTGCCCGATGCCCTGGCCCGGGTGCATGAACTGGTGTCCGGAGTCTGGAAGAACAGCCGTGGAGAGCAAGATGAGCGATGAAGATCGGACGGTCACACAGGAACTAGAGGAATTGTACGAGCGCCAGAAACGCATGAACTTCTATCAAATCCTGGAACTCGGGGAGAATGCGGATCAGACGCAGATCAAGCGCGCGTTCCGCAAGCTGGTGTCGGTGTACCACCCTGACCGCTATATCGGCGAGTTGACACCGGAGCTTCAGGACAAGCTGGTCGCCATTTTCGACAGCATTAAACGTGCCTATGAAGCATTGAGCGACACCGGCAGCAAGGTGGAGTACGATCGCAAGCTGGCACGGGGTGAACTGGATGAGCTGGACGGGGACTCGATGTCGTCCGTCGCGGTCACCCAGTACACGATGGGCCTGGAAGCGCTGAAGGAGAATGATGTGCCGCGGGCCATCGAGTTCTTCAAATCGGCCATCGAGATGAATCCCTGCAATCCGGAATATTTCGCCAAGCTGGCGCTGGCGCAAAGCAGCCATACCCGCTTCCGGGGCGAAGCCCTCGGCAATGCCCAGAAGGCGCTCAAGATGAATCCCGAGAACGCCAACTACTATGCGCTCATCGGCCGGATCTATCAGAAAATGGACAAGTTCGATCAGGCGGAAACCTACTATCATCGTGCGCTCGGCTGGGAACCGCGGCACCGCCTGGCCCGGCAGGAACTCGCCAATATCCGCCAGATCAAGAAGGAAATGAATAAGAGCACCCTGGACAAGATCAAGAACTTCTTCAAGGGTAAAGGCAAGAAAAATGAAGAGGAACCCAGGGAGAAGCCGGGGAAGCGCCAACGGTCCCGATCACGGCCGCAGCCGCGCCGCTGAAAACGCCGGCGGGGGACCGTTTACGGAAGCGGATACATCAGGAATCGATGTCTATCCGTCACGATCGGTTGTGCGTGTAGAATTCCCAGATTTTTCGTAACAGGTTGGGCGTGGCGGCCAGACGGCGCAGTTCGGCCAGTACCGTTCCCGCCCGGCGCAGCGGCGGACCCGACAATCGTTGCTTGAACTGGATGACGTACGGCAAATTGTTATAGATGGCACGTTTCATGAAAGTGTCGAAACCCGGACGGCGGGTGAGCAGACCGGCTTCCCCGGCCTCGCGCCTGAGGTCGTCACGGCAATCGGGATGAGCGATGGCGATAAGGGCATGGGCGCGCTCGATGCTGTCCAGATGCTTCAATTCCGCGGCGCCGTATTCGGTCACGATGACATCGGCGTACTGGCGCGGGACAGTGACCGGCGATCCGGGCGGCAGGTTGCACACGATGTTGGAGCGCCGAGCGCCATTCCACGTGGAACATGACTTGATACACAGGATGCTGCGACCGCCGGGGGATAACTGCGCGCCCACCACGAACTCGAGCTGCCCGCCGATTCCGCTGATCTGCTTGTAGCTCACCGCATCTGAGCAGACCTGACCGAACAGGTCCACGGTCACCCCGGAATTGATGCTTTTCATGCATGGATGCCGGGCGATGACGTGAGAATCATTGGTTGCGGTGATGGGCAGCAGCACGGCGCGGGGATTGCGATCCAGCCAGTCATACAACTTGTTGGTCCCGGCGGCGAATGAACCCACCAGCAGTCCGTCCATGTAAGGCTTGCCGTGGTTGGTAACGGCGCCGCACTCCACCAGGTCCACCATGCTGTCGGTGATCATTTCCGAGTGAATCTTCAGATCACGCCGGTCGCGCAAATGCTCGGCGATGTAATTGGGCACTCCGCCGATACCCAGTTGAATGGTATCACCATCCTCGATGTACGGCAGCACGTTCTCCGCTATGCGCTGCTCGACGCCGCTCACCTTGAGGGGCGGCAGTTCCGGAAGCGGCTGGTGATTCTCATAGATGCAATCAACGTCCGACAGGTGCCAGCGGTTATAGTCACTGTCTTCGTGTCCCATCACCCAGGGCATGTGGCAGTTGATTTCCAGGATGACACGCACCTTTCCGGTCCGCTTGAAATGCCGCAGGGAGCCGGGCACCGTTTCGCAATTGAGTCCCAGGTTCACGTACCCGTTCCTGTCAGGCGGCGTGGCGGTGTGTACGAACAGGTCGACGATTCCATCCTCCCTGAGGGTCTCGCCGAACTGGATGAACTGCCGGGGCAGGTGCGCCACGGTCTTGCCCATCTTCTCCGCCACCAGCCGATCGAGAGGTGAAAGATACGCACTGGTCACATCGACATGAGGATTCTTGAGAATCGAGTATGGCTCGAGCGTCAGGGCGCATTTGTACGAGATATATTCCCAATCCTTGCGACGGCCGAGCGCGCGCAGGAAGCCGCGACCCTGGCAGATGGCGAAGGTGGTGTACATCTTGAAGCTGCGCGGTAAGCCGGCGACGATTGCATCCACCGGCCGCAACTTCTCCCGTATCAAGTCCCTGACCGGCGGCGGATACTTTTCGATATCAAAGGGTTGCCCCCGCTTCCGTTGCACACTGTTGAGTCCTTGCTGCTCCAGATCCATATTCGTTCCTTTCACTTGATGCCGGATGATGCTATCTGACTAACCGAGAACGGCACGGAAGTCAACTTGATTTACGCATCGCGTCAATCACCCAACCATTCCCCGAAACCGGGACAGGGCCCGCTGCCCAGTCCAGCGGACGGAACGAGGGAATACCATGGTCGGAGACATGAAGAACGAATGGCCGGAAAGTTGAGCCCGGGAGGTATCCCAACCCGTTTCCCGGGCTCTGTCACCTTGCATCGAACGTATTCTACTCATTGCACCAACGTGAGACAAGCACCAATCATCGCACACTGCCGGCACCGCCCGTCGCAGATACCCACGTTCTCCTGCCGGTGGCTGGACGACAACATGTCATGGGTCATCAGTCGAACCTTTGGGCCTGATCCTCATCCGTCACCGGCGGCGCGCGTGGCCGGTCATCAGGATATGATCAACGCCGGCGGCGCACCACGAGAATAGAGCTTAGCATCACAAGCAGGCACACACCGAACAATGATGTCGACGGTACGATCATACGGGTGGTGAGACAGAGCGACTGATCACCCGTCGCGGTGGACCATGAACCAGCGGTCCAACAGGCGTGAGACAGGTCGCCGTCACGCGAGCCCACCCAGAAAAAAGAGCAGTCCTGGCCACTGTCGGCGGCCTGGATTGACACCCAGCCGTCGCTCATCCACACCACCGGGTCGGGTGTGAACTGATACTGGAAGACTTTAATACCTTGATACCACTGACCGGTAGCCGTCTTGACCGGGGTGACATTCTCGAAGCGGTATTTTTCGGCGCTCGGCGCGCCGCTCTGATCTTTGTAGAACACTATGTCGAAAGGTCCCGGATGCGCGCAATTACCCATGCCATACTCATACATGCTCTCGAAACCCCACCAGCGAATGTCCGTGATGCATCCCACGAGATCCGAATAGCTTTCCGCCAAAAGGCTCCCATCCCCCTGATCGCACAACGAAAAGAAATAGTTTTCGTCCCAGCCTTCCGCGGCCTGCGAGAAAGCAGCTTCCGACGGACAAACGGGTGTTTCCGGTACCGGTCCGCACGCTACCTGTACGGCATAGTCGCCACTGGGAGAGTAGTCAAAACTATCCACCCAGATATAATAAGAACCAGGTCCCATGATCGCATCCATGCCCATTATTCCCCGCAGATCAACATCTATTCCTGAAAATTCGCGGCACTCGGGAAGGACGAACATCCCGCCGAAATCGTCGCAAAAAATACTGCCGTTTTCTTCCCAGCAGAGTTCTGTGCCCACCGCCCAATCGGCATCGAAGGTAGCGGCGCCGATGATGGAAACAAGCTTGGTGCTGTCCAGGATCAATTCGTAGACACCGTCGGAACCGAAAAACCAGCCTTGGCCAAATCCCGAGCAGTCAGCATAGTCGCGATCCATGCCGTCAATGCTGCCGCGCCCGCAGAAGTTGCACATCATGTGGCCAAGGTCGTCGCAGTCCTCTCCGGCGGGCGGCGGCGGCAACGGATCAGTCAGAAACATGGTGTGAGGAAACGTGTTGTAGCAGGACTCATCCTCCCACTCACCCCATTGACCGCACGCATCGCTGTAACCCTGCCCCGCCCGGCTGCAACCCGCCGGAGCACCAACGTAGGTGCCGTGGATAAAGCG
>JAFGDC010000461.1 GCA_016932295.1 candidate division CSSED10-310 bacterium | reverse complement strand
GTTCCACCGCCAGCGGATACTCGGCGCGGACATAGATGTAGCCCTGCCGAGCGCCGATGGCGAAAGCGCCGATGGTCATGCCCTCCAGGACGCTGTGCGGATCGCCTTCCATAATTGATCGATCCATGAAAGCGCCCGGGTCGCCTTCATCACCATTGCAGATGAGGTACCTGGTGTCGCCACCCGCGTTTACGCATGACAGCCATTTCTTCCCGGTGGGGAAACCACCTCCACCGCAGCCGCGCAGACCGGATCTGGTGATGGCATCGATCACACCGTTGGGAGTGAATTCTTGCAACGTTTTCCCGAGCGCCCGGTAGCAACCCGCCACAATGGCATCGTCCAGGCACCCCGGATCGATTCGGCCGATATTGCGCAACGCGTTGCGATGCTGTCGATTGTAAAAGGGGATGTCAGTATGTTTCTCGATCCGCTGCTTGCTGGCCGGATCCCGGTACAGCAAGCGGGGAATCACCTCGTGTGCAAGGATGGTTTTTTCGACGATATCATGGGCATCCTTCGGTTTTACCATCTGGTAGAAGACAGCGCCTGGTTCTATCACCACCAGCGGCCCATGCTGGCAGAAACCATGACACCCCGTGCATTTGAATTCGACATCCGCCTTGCCCTCGAGTCCATGGTCAGCCAGCGCTTGCCTGATGGCTTCGAACACCGCCCTGCTGCCGTTGGCCAAACACCCGGTGCCGGCGCAAACGAAGATCTGGGTCTTGATCGTCTTTCGCTTTTCCGTCAGGACCTGACGATACTCCTCCAGTTGTCCCACAGATTCAAATCTCACCGGCGTCACCTCCTTCCAGCAAGTCCCTGACCTGATCGATCGTGACGTTGCCATGGTACTTGTCACCCACCATGACGAGCGGCGCCATGGCGCATGCTCCGAGGCAATTGACGGTTTCCAGCGTGTATTTTCCGTCGGACGTGGTTTTGCCCGGGGCGATGTTGAGCAGCCGTTTGAATTCCGCGGCGATCTGTGGCGCGCCGCGGATGTGACAGGCTGTACCCATGCAGACCCTGATGACGATCCGGCCGCGTGGTTCCAGGCTGAAGGCCTTGTAGAAGGTGGCTACCGAGTAAACCTTGCTGGCCGGGACGCCCAGTTCCTCAGCCACGATTTTCAGCGCGTCCACAGGCAGGTAGTTGGAGTGCTTGTTGATGGCTTGCAGGACCATGATCAGAGAATTCTCCTGCCTGGGATACTGCGCGATGATCTCGTGAACCCACTGCAGGTTTTCTCGTACAGTCTTCACACCTGCACCTCCTTCTCACCGGACAAACCGATTTCGTAACCCCGTTCGATCAGCATTCGGTTCAACTCGATCAGGTCTGGTTTGTTCTGGAACTTCATCTTGACGATGCTGAGCACCGATTCAATGGTGACGAGTCTGCTCACACCCAGGTAGGCACCCAGCATGACCATGTTGGCGCCGCGGGTGTTCCCAAAGTTGATGGCAATGGCGTTGGCGGGGATCCGGAATATTGCGATATCGTCCCGGTCGAGAGTGACATCGATGAGCGAGCTATTGATGAACAGCAATCCGCCCGGTTTGACCATGGGGCCGAACTTGTCGAGGGATGGCCGGTTGAAGACCATGGCGCACTGGGGGGAATAGATTATGGGTGATCCGATGTCGTTATCGGCGACCACGATAGTGCAATTGGCTGTGCCGCCGCGCATCTCGGGTCCATACGAGGGTATCCAGCAGGTTTCCCTGCCCTCCGCGAGGGCAGCGTAGGAAAGCATCTGACCGATGAGCATGATGCCCTGGCCGCCGAAGCCGGCGATGATGATTTCGGTCTGCATGCTAGCGCTCCTCTCCAAATCGTTTCTTGATGCCAAGGGCGTAGTAGGGAACCATGTTATCCTCGAGCCATTTGGTGGCATCCACCGGCGACATGCCCCAGTTGGTGGGACAGGTGGAAAGCACTTCGATGAGTGAGAAGCATTCACCGGCGATCTGGTGCGCAAAAGCCTGTTTGATGAGTTTCTTGGTGATTACGACATGGCGTGGTGTATGGACGGTGGTCCGGGCAATGAAACCGGGCGTGCGCAGGGTGGCGAGCAGTTCCGCCACGCGCAGGGGATACCCGGCGGTGGTGACATCCCTGCCGAATGGGCACGTGGAAGTGACCTGGTTGGGCAGGGTGGTGGGCGCCATTTGCCCGCCGGTCATGCCGTAGATGGCGTTGTTGATGAAGACCACTGTTATTTTCTCGCCGCGGTTGGCGGCATGAACGATTTCGGCGGTTCCGATGGAGGCAAGATCGCCGTCACCCTGGTACGTGAAGACGATCAGTTCCGGCCTCGACCGCTTGATACCTGTGGCGACGGCCGGTGCCCGTCCGTGCGACGCTTCATGCATGTCACAATTGAAGTAATTGTACGCCAGCACCGAGCACCCCACCGGCGCGACTCCCACGGTACGTTCGCGAACATCCAGTTCAACCAGGATCTCACCGACGATCCGATGAACGATGCCATGCGTGCAGCCCGGACAGTAGTGGGTGATGCGTTCGGTCAATCCCTCGGTTTTCTTGAAGATGGTCTGCATCAAACACCTCCCTGTCTTTCCAGCAAGCCAATGATCATATCGAACAGCTCCTCCGGTGGTGGAACGATCCCTCCGGTCCGTCCGAAGAAATGCACCGGTCGCGTGTTCTTCAGTCCAAGGCGGACATCTTCTATCATCTGCCCCTTGGAAAGTTCGGCGCAAAGCACCATGCGCGCTTTCTGGGCAGCGTCATGAACCGCGTCATAGGGGTAGGGAAAGAGCGTGATCGGGCGCAGCAGGCCCACCGAGATTCCCTTATCCTCCAGCATGCTGATGGTGGTCTTGCTGATCCGTGCCATGGTGCCGTAAGCGACGACGAGGAGGTCGTACTCCCGGTCGCAACGGTATGATTCGTATAGGATTTCCTCTTTCGCCATGCGTTGGTACTTGTCCGCCAGGCGATCATTGAGCTGTTCCATCTCGTTGGGATCGAGATAGAGCGAATTGATGATGTTGGGCCGGCGATTCTTGGCGCCGGTTGTAGCCCAGTCCTTGGGAGGCAGATCTATCTTCGGGCGCTCCTTGAACTCCACCGGCTCCATCATCTGACCGATGATGCCATCCGCCACAACCATGACGGGATTGCGGTATTTATCCGCCAAATCGAAGGCCAGCATCATCAGGTCGACCGATTCCTGGATGGTTGATGGCGCCAGCACCATGGTATGGTAGTCACCATGTCCCCCTCCCTTGGTCGCCTGGAAGTAGTCGCCCTGTGAGGGCAGAATGCCTCCCAGTCCTGGTCCGGCCCGCATGATGTTGATGATCACCACGGGCAGTTCGGCGCCGGCGATGTATGAGATGCCTTCCGCCATCAAACTGATCCCAGGACTGGACGACGAGGTGAACACCCGAACGCCGGCTCCGGCCGCGCCGTATATCATGTTGCTGGCCGCCACTTCGCTTTCGGCCTGCACATACACCCCACCGATTTCCGGAAGACGCTTGGATAGATACTCCGGCACTTCTGTCTGCGGTGTGATCGGATATCCGAAGAAGTGCGTGCAGCCAGCCTGAATGGCCGCCTCACCCAAGGCTTCGCACCCTTTCATGAGTTTTCTTGCCATAGTGAATCCTCTCTTCTCGTGATGGTCGCTGATAATCCCGCACTGTCACCAGCGTCCGTCAGTAATCGAAGAAACAATATTGTACCTTATTACTGACCACCTCTATCGCCACATCAGGGCAGGTGATCGCACAGATCCGGCAGCCGATGCATCTCGACTCGTCGATCACCTTCGAGAAAAAGTACCCCTTCACATTGATTTCTTCGGACATGGCCAAAATTTTCTGGGGACACGCCGCGACACACAGCTCGCAGCCTTTGCATCGATCCATGTTGATCAACACTTTCGGCACGACAAAACCTCCTTTCCACCATACGGGTCGGTCGTCGTCCGGACCATCGAGGCGGCACCGGCGCCGCGTGGAAGCATCGCGCTGGTGACTCCGGTGCAGCCCATGGTTATTTCTTCCAGGGGGGAAGCAGGTAACGGGTGAGGGGAAAGATCGGGCAGTCGAAACGCGCGCGCTCAAGCCGGCCGGCCAATTCTTCCTCCGCCGCAAGGAATACTATCGGTATGGACAGCTCCTCGGCCACCTGCGCGGTGACTTCGTAGCCTTGATACACCAGTTCGGGAGTCGAATAGTCCATCAGGTGTGTATTGGCCACAAGGCCCGTGGCGGTCAGCTTTGCGGCCCGTTCGATCTCCCCGATAATACGGAGGCAACCGGCCGCGGTTTCCGTGAAAGGCCGGCTGGTGTTCACCACCATCCATAGTTCGTGCGTGGAAGACTCGAATGCACGCTTGAATACACCGAGTACCCGGGCTCCCACGTCGTCACCGCCCACATCCAGCACCACTGTGCCCTGGGGATTGGCAATCGCGCCCTTGACCTCCGGCAGGATGATGGGCAGATCGGCCCACACCTGCTCCTCATTGGGAATCACAATGCCGATGCTGCGGGAACGGATGATGTCGCGCGCCTCGCGACAGCGGAAATATGGATTCACAATGTCCAGATCGACGATGGTGACCTGCTCTCGGCATTCCCGCAATTTCAGGGTGAAATTGACCGCTATCTCGGTCTTGCCGCTGCCGTAGTTTCCGACAAATATGACAACATCCTTGTCAAGAGAGCCTATCAGGTCATCGATCTCCAAAGTCACTCCTCTCGATGGGAAGGAATGCCGGAAGCTCACAGCTTCCACCATGACCATACGTTCCGGCTCCGGCATCGCTGACAAGGATGCCTCTGGCCCAGCCATGGAGGCATATAGTAATCACCAGTTCCTGTTATTGCAAGAGAAAGCGTGATCTCGCTTGAAGCGTCCCGATGCTGAACCGGAGGGATATTGCCGGCGTGGTGAGGCGATCCGATTCTCCGGCACGACGATCGGATGGGTCCATGGATAACTTGACAGGTCGCCGGGGAAATGGGAAAACAGACGCACTGCACTGCAGAGAAGGAGGAGACAATGTCTGAAATCATATATGTCAGCGCGCGGCACATTCTGGATTCACGCGGAAATCCAACGGTCGAAGTGGATGTCGAACTGGCCAGCGGGGCTTTCGGTCGCGCTGCAGTGCCTTCCGGCGCTTCCACGGGTACTCGTGAAGCCCTGGAACTGAGGGATGGAGTGACCGACTGCTACGGCGGCAAGAGCGTCACCAAGGCAATCATCAATGTCAACGATACCATCGCGGGTGAGATCATCGGTCTGGAGGGTCTCGAGCAGGGGGCTCTCGATGCCGAGTTGATCGCCCTGGATGGAACGCCCAACAAGGGGAATCTTGGCGCCAATGCCATTCTCGGTGTATCCCTGGCCACCGCAAAGGCCGCCGCCATGGAACTTGGTGTGGAGCTGTTCCAGTATCTGGGCGGCCTGACTGCGACCATGCTGCCGGTGCCCATGATGAATATCATCAACGGCGGGCAACACGCCGATAACACGGTTGATTTGCAGGAGTACATGATCGTTCCCGCCAACTTCCCCTGTTTTTCTGAAGCGTTACGCGCCGGCGCCGAGATTTTCCATGGGCTCAAATCGGTGCTGAAAAAACGCGGTTTCACGACCGCGGTAGGCGATGAGGGCGGTTTCGCACCGAATCTCGCCACTAACCGCGAACCACTGGATCTGATCATGCAGGCCATCGAAAAAGCCGGTTATAAACCGGGCGAACAGGTCTTCATCGCGCTGGATCCGGCTGCCTCCGAGTTTTATAAGGACGGTGTCTACGTCCTGGAGGGTGAGGGCGGTCGCCGCCTGGATTCTGGTGCCATGGTGGATTTCTACGAAGAAATCATCGCCTCGTACCCCATCGTTTCCATCGAAGACGGTCTCGCAGAGAACGATTATGACGGATGGAAACTCATGACGGACCGGCTCGGCAAACGAGTGCAACTGGTGGGCGACGATCTTTTTGTCACCAACGTGGCTATCTTCCGGGAAGGCATTAAACGAGGAATCGCCAACTCGATCCTGATCAAGTTGAACCAGATAGGCACCCTCACCGAGACCATGGAGGCCATCAGCCTGGCCAATCGTTCCGGTTATTCCACCGTGGTCTCCCATCGATCCGGTGAAACCGAGGACACCACCATCGCTCACCTGGCAGTGGGCTGCAGCACCGGACAGATCAAGACCGGCTCGCTGTGCCGCACCGAGCGGGTCGCCAAGTACAATGAATTGCTCCGCATAGAAGAGTCGCTCCTGGATCAGGGAACATACGCGGGCATGAACGCTTTCGCGAAATACCTGGGGTAATCACCGAGGCATTTGAGGCCCATCGGCGGAGCGCTTCCGACCGGTGGGCTTTCCATGTACCGATGAGGATGGACACCTCCACCCCGTTGGATTTCACCGGCGATCCCGAAACACCCATGATCAGTCTCTCGATCCCGGCTCTCGTGCGAAAAAAGCGAGAAAAGCGCAAGGCGGGACTTGACATTCAACCAGCAACCCTTTATCATCCGCCTAACGATTGCGGGGTGGAGCAGTCAGGTCAGCTCGTTGGGCTCATAACCCAGAGGTCGTCGGTTCGAATCCGACCCCCGCTATAGAGACCCCAGATCATGGGGATCGTGAAGGCGATGTAGCTCAGGTGGTTAGAGCGCGCGGCTCATAATCGCGTTGTCCGGGGTTCGAATCCCTGCATCGCCATTTCTCATTTCTTCAGCGAACGATCGCATGCCCTATCGACCGTCTACTTGTATGGCACAGTTTCGACTCAAAGTTCTCGAAACCATTCGTCGACATCACTTGATCTCGCGTGGTGACCGTGTGCTTGTTGCCGTGTCGGGCGGACCCGATTCGGTGGCGATGCTGCGGGTGCTTCATGCCGTGCGGGATACGCTTCACTGCGAACTGCACGTCGCCCATCTTCATCACGGCTTGCGCGGAGTGAGAGCCGATGCGGATCTCGCCTTCGTGCAGGCGCTGGCAGGCAGACTCCGGCTGTCTTTTCTTCATGAGCGGCTGGCGGATGCCGGCAGCCCTGAATCCCAGTTGGAGAGCCGGCTGCGGAACCGGCGGTATGCCTTCCTGCGAATGGCAGCGGAACGCTTCAATGCCACGCGCATCGCTACCGGCCATACGGCTGATGACCAAGTGGAAACCATCCTCATGAGGCTGGTAAGAGGCGCTGCGCCGCGGGCATTACAGGGTATCCGGACACGGCGGGGGATGATTGTGAGGCCGCTGCTGGAAATTTCCAGGGAAGAAGTGCTGGAGTATCTGGCCGAGTTGCATCAGGAGTTTCGCGATGACCACACAAACCGAGATCTGCGTTTCCTTCGTAACCGTGTGAGGCATTGTATTGTTCCGCATCTGAAGCGTCTCAATCCGTCGCTCCATCACGCGATGACGAATTACACCAGGCTCATGGCCATGGACGATGCCTTTCTTGCCCGTGAGCTGGAGGCCTCCGCGCCGATTCCGGACAGTACCGGAAAGGTGCCTGCAGACACTCTGCGGCTCCTTCCCGATGCATTGCGCTGGCGTTGGCTGGAGGCGTTTTTAACTGAAACGACCGGAGAATCGATCCGATTGGCTCATGTCGCGGCAGTGGATGCGCTGTTGTCCGGCCGGGCAGGTGCCGGAGCAGTGCCGATACCCGGCGGCTGGCGGGCTGTGCGTCGCTATGACCATTTCAGTGTGGAGAGACCGGTCCCTTCCGTGGCCACGGATCTGGAATTGACCGTGCCGGGTTGCATGGCGGTCCCCTTGTTGGGACTGCGTGTGACTGTGCGTGTGACTGCAAGCCTGGAGGGGGGATCG
>JAFGDC010000460.1 GCA_016932295.1 candidate division CSSED10-310 bacterium | reverse complement strand
GGATTCACCGGCGCTACCGCAGTGCGCATGGTGGCATCATAGGCGCATGCCTCCGCGCTCGATGGGATGTGGAACGCATTGATGGTGGGCAGTGGCGTCTGCACCGGCACCGGAGTGAACGCCATGCCGCCGCGGCATACGACGCCTTCATTGCTGCCGTCAATGCCGTCCATCGTCCAGGTCAATAGAAAACGGCTGTCATCGACGATCCTCGGCAACGGGTAATAGGAGGCTGCACTCAGGGTGTTCATGGATTGCTCCGATCCCACGGCGTTGCCCGACCCATCGAAGCGTTGCGCGTAAATCCTCGATTGGTCGTTGTTGGTCCAGGCGACCATGAAACCACCGCCCGAAGTGCAATCGACAGCCGGATCGGTCTGGAATTCCGAAAGTGTCGTGTTCACCTGGAAGACACCGGTCACGGGTAACCCATCCATGTTCATGATCCGTGCGTAGATATCGGCGGCGAACGGCGGCATGTCCATATCGATGCTGTCCCAGGTGATGAATACCCGGCTGCTGTCATCCATGGCGATATCACAGTTCTCGATCATCGCCATGGGTCCGCCGGAAGCGGCGCCGACCACCGTTTCAGTTGAAATGGGTGTGCCGTCCCAGGCGAATGACCGCATGTATACCGTGTTATCCCTGGCCCAACCGGTAACGAAATTTTTCGCCGCATCGAGATGAATGCCGCCATAACCGATCACGCTCACCGCCAGTTCCATGTTCCCGCCGATGGCGGTCCCATCACTTTGATAGCGCTGGGCGAACATCTTAGACAGACTCCAGTCGGTCCAGCGGATGATAAAATCACCGTCGACCGCCAAGGCGATGATCGGATGATCCTGGGTGCCCGCCCCCGATTCATTGACCTGGAATTCCGCGCCAGCCGGACTACCGTCGGCGTTGAACAGCCTCGCCATGACTCCCCATGAGTAGCTGTCCTGACCGGCCCAGGTGACGATGAAGGCGCCGGAAGGCGTCATGACGACCCGCGCACTGTCCTGCCGGCCGATGGTCACGTTGTTCACGGTGAATTCCGTGCCCATTTTCAGACCGTCCGCGGTGAACAACTGGCCCAAGATATCGCCGTCGTCCGAATGCCGGCTCGTCCAGACCGCCACGAACCCGCCGGCCGCATTCAGCGCCAGATCCGACCGGTTCTGTGAATTGAGCATCGTCGTATTGACCAGGAACTCCGTCTCCGGTGGTACCGCTTGCGCTGGAACGAGTCCGTTCCACAATCCGAAGAGTACAAGTATCAATAAAGTCGTTGCAGTACGCATGAATCACTCCTTTCGTGCATGCCGGACGCCCGAAACACCTGGTGGATATCGCGAGCACCTCCGCGTGAAATACATTCTTCCTTCTTACTTACAAGACCTTCATCAAGTCAAATATGTAGTCGATTTTCAATGCCGGGCATGCAGATCAGGGCGGTGATCGCAACAACCCACGACGGACCGCGGTCACAATCCTGGCCACCTTCCACGTGTCTCCCGTTGCTGCATGCCGGATACAAGGCTCCTCAAACCCCTCGCGCCGGAATCCGCGCCCCTGATTCCATCCGGATACACCGGCGCCGGTCGTCAGACAAACCCGGGTAACCGGTCGGTCGATCGACAATCAATCACATGCCGCGGCTTTTCCTCCTCCACCTGTTGAGCATGAGCGCGCTGAGGCCCGCTATCATGAGGGTCACACCAGCCGGTCCGGAAGCCGGATTTTCCTGGGGTTCCTGCGTGGCGGTGGGCGTCAGGGTGAAGGTGGGCGAGACCGTCGGAGTTCTGGTGGGCGTCCTGGTGGGCGAAGTGGTGCGGGTGGGACTGAAGGTCGGCGTCAGGGTGATCGTCGGGGTCATGGTGATGGTGGGAGTCATGGTGATAGTGGGAGTGAGAGTGACGGTGGGAGTCAGGGTGATCGTCGGCGTCAAGGTGATGGTGGGTGTCCTCGTGATCGTTGGAGTCATGGTGATGGTGGGCGTCAGGGTGACCGTCGGAGTCGGAGTAATCGTGGGAGTCACCAGGGCGAAGTCAACGTTCGTCAACATGTCACCGTTCACCACCAGGCCGGTGAGTGTCTGGGGCACATAGCCGGCGGCGCCGGCGGTGACACTGTAGGTGGCGTTGGGCAGCCTGAGGATCTCGTAGTAGCCGCTCGCACCGGTGCCATCCGGATCACCATAACCGCCGCTCGCCGTCACGCTGGCGCCTTCCAGTGGAGCCATGCTGCCGGCCGCGCGCACGTAACCTGTAATACCACCGCCCACGGTGAAGCTCCAGTCGTACCCGCGGCAGTCATAACAGACGCCGTAATCGTCATTGTCGTGCACTTCCACGGCGACCCGCGCCGTTTCCATACCAGCCGGCACCTGCCAGTAGAACGAATACCAGTCGTTCTCACCAGGGTACAGAAACACCACGCCATCCTCATTCTCTGCATGGCTGTCATACTCAGCGGTGCCCGTGTCCCCGTCCGTGTCGATCTTTAACGTGCATGCCAGATTGTAGGCGTTCAGCGGATGCGGATTTTCCGGCCGCACCTGGATGCGCGCCGTTTCACCGGCATAGAAGACGCTGGTGGTGGTGCCGGCTGTGTCCATGATCTTCACTTCACTTAACCAGGTCAAGAAAATCAAGCTGCCGGATCGATTGGAATAGGTTCGCCGGTGATGGGGTTCATGGAGATATGAAACGAATGCCTTCGCCGCGCCGATAGCGCCATGAGGTTGTTTCCGCATCCGGAAACTCCGATCGATGCGTGGCTCTTGCTTCGGCTTTTCCGATTCCATGACGCCACCCCGCCACTCCATCCACTATCCGATTTTTCTTGCATCCCGCCACCGGCCGATGTAATAGTGAACCATGAATTCACTTTAAACCGGGAGGTGATATGGCCCAGTACCTGAAGGATGCTATCAGGGACCGCATCATCGACGCCGCGGCGATACAGTTCGCCAATAGGGGGTATGCCGACGCCACCGTCAAAGACATCGCGGCCGGCGCCGGCATTTCCACCGGCAACGTGTACCGCTACTTCCCCACCAAGCAGGCATTGTTCGAAGCGGTGCTGCCCTCCTGTTTCCGTACCGAATTCCTGGAATTGCTCGATCGTCGCTTCCTCGCCCTGCAAGGACAGCCGGACATCCGCGGTCTCCCCGCGGAATCACCGTATTTCCTGTGGTCCGAGAAGCTTCTCTCATTCTGCATAACGAACCGGCACCGGATCATCATCCTGCTGAGCAGGACCGAGGGGACTCCGCTCGATTCTTTCGCCGCCCGCATGAAAGACATGATGGCCAAGGCGGCGCTCGCTCATGCGGG
>JAFGDC010000459.1 GCA_016932295.1 candidate division CSSED10-310 bacterium | reverse complement strand
TCTGTTGAGTTGCAGGTCCACCATCAACTGATTGGTGGGCGGCGTCGGGGTTCTTGTGGGAGTCCGCGAGGGGCGCGGTGTCGGGGTGTCGGTGGGATACGGCGTATAGGTTGGCGTACCCGGGCCGACGGTATTGGTCGGTGTCCGGGTGGGGGTGTTGGTGGGTGTCCGGGTAGCGGGAGGATCGGTGGGAGTGGACGTGGCGCCAGTGGGCGGCGTGGAGGTGCGGGTCGGGGTGGACGTGGCGCCGGTAGGCGGCGTGGAGGTGCGGGTCGGAGTGGATGTGGCGCCGGTAGGCGGCGTGGAGGTACGAGTCGGAGTGGACGTGGCGCCGGTAGGCGGCGTGGCCGTCCCGGTCGGGGCGGAAGGCGGATTCACCCGCACCA
Source organism: candidate division CSSED10-310 bacterium (assembly GCA_016932295.1). The sequence goes on along the minus strand of JAFGDC010000459.1, from coordinate 3,637 downwards.
GGTCCCATGAAATCATGTTCTCGAGAGCGTAGTTGTGGTAATTCCTGTCCCAGGTGTCATATAGGATCGCATAGTGATAGGTCCCATAATTGTACCCGACACCGCACACGGCGTGGCCGTCGTAATTGTGGGTGGATTCTTCATAGATGGCCAGCCCGACCGGATCGCTCTGGTCAATCTCCTGCCGATATTCGACAAAGGTCGGGCTGCTGTCCACAGAGACAGTGAATCCACCATACCCATGCGAGGCGGCAATGGCATCGAATGAATCAGCCATCTGGTACGCAGTGATTCCATACAAATCGAAATTGCAATTATTGAGCGGCATGCCGCAGTATGTCGCCACCTCGTTGTGCAAAGTTCGCGGAGAATAACAGCTCAGGCCGCACCAGGAATAACTTGTGCGGTTCTGCAACAGGTTGGGATAGCCGTTAGCGCCGTAAACATGCAGCATCATGGTCACGCTGGTCGGCCCGCAGCCACGGTACCAGAGGAATGCATCCGTGTTGGGAATGGTTTGGGTATCCCTGGTACCGTTATCCCAACCACCGCGCAGATCGAGATCCCAATGAAATTGCGCATGAGCCGCGGCATCTCCATCACGGTCGTTGTAGCCCAGATGCATCAACGCCAGCCGGTCGATTTCATAATCATAGCCTGCCAGGAGGTGTCGATACGTGGTCCCCGCGCCGTCTCGCAGTTCCGCGAAATAGAAGAGCGCACCGAAGTAAAGCAGCCGAGCGACCTTTCTTTCCACCGCCAGGTCACTGATCGCATCGAGCAGTAACGTGCCGGCTGTATATTCGAAGATGGGGCTGAACTCCTCTCTGGCGCTCACCGTAATGTATCCGGCAGGCAAGTCGTCAGCCAGCACGGGAAACACAAAGGCACTTGGCATCTGCTCGAGATCCTCGAAACGGTAAGGGGTTCCAAGTCTTGTCCCGATCCAATCCGGCATATCCCGACGGGCATAGTCCAGACCGTGACCGGCAACTGTCATGGCCTCCTCCTCGCTCACCACGGTCCATTCCAGGGAGGCAGCCATCGTCATCACCGGCAAGCTCATCACCAGGAGAATCCAACCCGGCACAATGGTCAAACGCTTCATGTACCTGCCTTTCGCTTCTATTTCATTTGCCTCGGTGCAGGCGGTGAGTCCACGCCGTAACCGCCCTGCCTCTGCCATTTTCGAAGCATCATCCTTGGGGTTCCATGACTACCTATACACCCGCACTCCGATTGGTTCAAGATAGAGAATGCACGCGGCTGACCGGCCGTGGACAGCATGCGCTGCCCTCATGCCTGAATACGTGCGACGGTCATTGAGCACACTCCTTCCGATCTTGTCCCGACAATTTGCTGCCACCCGCCTAAAAAAAAGGGGACCCGGCAACCGGGTCCCTTGATCACGCGATGCGCATGTTTACTGGAAGCAGAACGTGACCACATCCACGTTGCTGGCCAGGTCGAGGGTGGCACGGTCCATCATGGCGAAATAGAAGAACAGGTCATTGGCCGCTCCGGCGCCGGCCGGCCAGAAGAACTCCAGGATGGTGGTATTCCATGCGGCGCTGGCGGGTAAATCCACCCGGTAATAACTCATGGCTTCTGGCCACAGGGTGCCGTCCCAGAAGAAATACTGCCCGTACACATCCAGCACGCAATACGCATCGACTGTCCTGGTGGAGGGGCAGGGGTTCTGCGCGGCCACGGTCAGGCTGAAGAGATCGCCGCTCATGAAGCAACTGGGCTGTTCCTTGTTGAGCATCAGGTCGACAACCACCGGATCCGAGCAGGGGTTCGGAGTCGGCGTGGGGGTGGGGCCAGGCCCGCCGCCGCAGGAACTGCAGCTCGCTTGAGGTGTATCGTCCAGATCGTCATCCTGGTTGCGGGGCCGCAGCCGGAAGGTGTCCCAGGCATAATCCAGGATACCCCGCATCGTGCAGTAGAAATCTCCCACCACGGGAGGCTCCCAGGCCAGAGCGAACAATCCCATCATTTCCCCCGCCGGAGTTTTGTCATCCTGAAACAGGAAGACGCCAAAGTCATCTGGTTCTTCCGTTACGGTCACGCACTCGGTCTCCAGCAGACAGCACTCGTATTCCTCTTTCGAACCGTCCGCCGTCGATACCACGATGGGAGCAGGCAAGGGTGAACCGCAGCCGAACGCATCAGGCCGAACGGTCTCCTCACTGCCGACGAACAGCTCCGTTTTCCCGTAATACTCCTGAACGATGCCGACCACCGTGACGCACTCACCTTGAAGGGCGATCAGATCAGCATCCACGACATACACCCACAGACCGCAGCAGTAGGGTGTTCCGCCGTTGTCAACATCAGCAATGACGGTGTTTTGCGAACCGTATCGGCCGGTCTCAGCCGTGCAGACCCCCGTGACCTGCACGCGGTCACCCTGGACGATTCCATTGTACGCCTGAATATCACAGACAGTGGTAACAATCGGATCATCCGCCATGACCGCTCCTCCGACGAGGATCAACGCAGCCACCAGCATCAATGTGGAACCAACTTTTTTCGTCACCATTACCTTCTCCCTGATTCGGTTAATGATTCCGCGCTTCCGGAACAACCGGAGGACGCCGCAATATCGTTCATCCAGTTCGATGCACCAACGCACCGGCACTCTAGTCAAGAACACCCACCACGTCAAGCTGAAGCGTTCTTGATCCACAGACCGGCTCCTTGATTGATCTTCATAGTCTCTATAAGGGAAACATAATCTCCTTATCCAAACACAAAGTTCAATCATCAAAAAACGGAGGGATTCTCACGCCAGGTCATTCCCTCCGGATCGAGCCGGTGCCGGCTCACCGCACTCACAATCCGGACCGATGAACCCAGAGGTGTTCCATGTGCCGAGACCGAAAATCCCATCACGGAGCAGCCTCCGAACCCCACGGGCGTCATCCGCGGACCAGCACCTGACCGGCACCGTCTCGATACCCGGATCTCATCATGTGCCGCAGTCCCGACAAAATGCTCCGCCAGTGACACCTGAATTCTCCCGGACGTTTCCCGGCGACGGTCACAACAACATGAACTCGAAACCGTTCTTCATCATGACACGAGCTCCGGCTTTGTTGTCATCCAGGCAGAAGAGCATGGAGATGTTGGTCATATTCATTATCACCACGTACAGGTAATAGATTTTCAATCCATTGGCAGAAAACAGCTGGGTAAGGCTATGCAATGCCCCTGGTTTGTTCCTGATCGGAATCACGAGAGCCGCCTCCTGGGCAAAATCCTGTTTAATCTCCCGCAGGATCCGCTCCGCCTTGACGGCATCATCCACCAGCATGCGCACCAGGGTGGCCTCAGGCAAATCCCGCGCCGATATACCCATGACATTGATACCCTCGTGGGCGAACGCCTCGGTTATCCGGGCCAGTCGCCCCACTCCGGTGCGTAACTCCATGACAAATTGTTTCGGTTCCATGGTTCCTCCCTTGCCTGCCATCTCAATCAGATTTTCATTCCCCGCCTAACTACAGTACTAGACTGCCATCCCGCCGTCGTCAATCCATCACCACGGATGGATGCTCGGGCCACGCCCGTCGGTTTCTCCCCATCCGTGCCTCATCTCATTATCCCCGCCGATTCGTGCCGCAGCATCCTC
>JAFGDC010000048.1 GCA_016932295.1 candidate division CSSED10-310 bacterium | reverse complement strand
GGTGGAACTGTTGTTGCGAAGGAAGCGAGAGGGGAAGCCCATCGTGGCATCGGTTCCTTACCTGGAGCATCTGCGCGATTGGCCGGACTACCGGCGCAAGACCTTGGATTACCGGCCGATCGGCTGCCCGGTCTGTCATGCGGGCAGATTGTTCTGCAACGTGGATGTGGATGGTCGGGTCTATCCGTGCAATCCACTGATGCGTGAGATACCAGCGCTCAACTTCCTGGAGACGGGCTTCCCCGCCGCCTTTGCCGCCACCGCTGAGCATTCCTGCCAGGCCTGCTTCTCTTGCTGCAATGAATTCAACCTGATGTCATCGGTCAATGGTTCCACCATCGCCAACTGGTTCCGATATACGGTAGTAAGGAGTCTTAGTCATCGCCGGAGGTGAGGCATCCGTCGACTCCGATGAGATTCCGGGGTGTCCGGTGAGTGATGCTGCGGTTCTGCGCCTGAAAGTTTGACTATCAATCGAACAATATGTTACTTAATAACTGCTGTTCGGCGCCGTCGTCATGACCGGGACGCCGTAGAGGGATCGCTTCGGGGGACAGGTGCCGGCTGTCCGTCGAATGGGAGAGTGAGACTACGCCCTGGAACGGGAACATTGATGAGCGAAGAGGATGCGAAGGTGAGAGCATTAGTGCGGTCGTCCGTCCTTGACGGCGGCTCACTATCGGTTTGCATTCCTTATGCCGATCCGCTGAAAGCCGTTCAAAAGGGGTCATGGAGTGAGCGCGGATGAGTGTGCAGGGCAATCTTTCAACCATGTCGTTGACCGGAGTGTTGCAGTTGCTTCACACGGAACGACAGAATGGCGTCATCGAGGTGCGGATCAACCGTTATCTGCGCCAGTTGATGCTGGAGAGTGGCCTGATTGTCAATGTGCAGTCCAGCGAGCCGAAACACCATCCTTACAATTATCTGGAGAAGCAGCGGCTGCTCACCCCCGTGCAGGTGGAGAAGCTGTGGATTCTCAAGAAGGTGACCGGTGAATCCAGTTTTCAGATTCTGCATGATCTGGGTCTGATAAAGGAAGAGGCCCTGCGCGAGATCGTCCGGCTTCGATTCAAGGAGATCGTGCTGGAAACCATGGAAATGAAGGAGGGTGATTTTTCCTTCCGGGAAGGGATGTCGCTGGACGCCTTGCCATTTGCCATCGTGCCCCTGGCCACCATGGAAATGATCATGGAAGCCGGCCGCCGGAAGGACGAGTGGGAGCGCATCAGGCAGGAGTTTCCCAGTTTCAACCTGGTACTGAAGCGAGCCGGCAACACCGACAAAGACGTGAGTAAGCTGAAATCGTATGTGGCCCGTCGTATCATGGCGTTCGTCGACGGTCACCGCTCCCTGTATGAAATCTACGAAGATACGGGTTTTACCGAGTTTCAGGCGTACTACACCCTGTTGAAGATGTCGCGCGGCAAACTGGTGCAGGTGGTGGGTGAAAAAGACGGTGCTCCAGCCTCATTGGTGGATGATTACCTCGACCGGATCGATAGCTTCATCGAGAGGGGTTTCTTCCTTGAAGCGCGTCGGGAATTGACCGAACTCGACATGGCGGCACCCGGGAACGTGGTGGTGGAGGAGAAGCGCAAGGAGATCGCATTGTTGATACGCAAGGACAAAGTGGCGCTCTTCAGTAATGACTACCAGTTCCCGGTGCTCAGTATCGCCATCGATTCCAAGGAGTTCAGGAACATCCCCATGAGCGCGACGGAGGGATTCCTGCTGTCCAGAATCGATGGAAAGACGCCCTTGCATCGCATAGTGTCGCTGAGTGGTGTGGCCAAGGACGATGCCTATGACACGCTGTACAAGTTTTACAAGATGGGAATCATAAAGTATTCTTCGTACCGCTCGCACACCTGAGTCTTTCCGCCGGCAGGCGAGGCGGAGGAGTGGCTCATGTCGAAATTGATTGAAACGGCAAAGAACATTCCCATCTTTCCCCTGCCGGATGCGTATCTGTTCCCTCACATGATCATGCCGCTGCGGATTTATGAGGAGCGATACCTGCGGATGATGGCGGATATCCTGAGGGGTGACCGGTATCTCGTGATGGCGGTGTTGAAGCCCGGCTGGCAGCACGACTACGAGGAGACTCCGGTGATACAAGAGATTGCCGGCGCCGGGTACATCAGCAGGACCAGGATGACGCGTTTCGGCCAGTTACTGATTTCCATCAGTGGGCTGGCGAGGGTGCGGATCCTCGCGGAGCATCAGCACCACCCCTACCGGCGGGGAGCAGTGGAGGTCCTCTTCGATAAGCAACGAATCCAATCCAGGGATTTGCTGAGGATAGTCCACAACCAGTTATGGGATATCCTGACGCGAACGTTCGACTACCTGCCGGACGGAGGTAAGAAGGTGCGCACCCTGTTTGATCCCCGGATGCCGCCATGGACGCTTTGCAACCTGGCGGGGGCGTACGTGTTGCAGCGCGACGAACCCAAGCACAAATTGTTCAGTATCGTGGATCCCATCGAACGCATGAATTACCTGATCAACCTGCTCCAGGAATATATCGAGGTCGGCCGGTTTTTACGTGGCGGCAAGACCGCAACGCCGGATCGACCCTGGTTGAATTGAGCGGCTGGTTGTCCGGTGCCGCGCCGGCGCCGGGAGTGGTTCCGTTGACTTCCCACTAACCCCTTGTTATATAAAATGAAACGCCGAATCTCCGGAATAAGGGACGAGGTCGCTCATGCCGGTTTCCATCCTGGGTTTGCCGAAAACGTACAAGAATCTGCAGCGCCTTCAGTTCATCGTCAATGTGTTGTTGAAGCATGGCTTCGGCAGCCTGATCGATCAGTTGAATCTGCAGCGCATGGTCGGCCTGGGCCGGCGTCTGGGTCGGCGACGCCTCCGTCAGGAGCCGGTTACCGCACTTTCGATGGCGGAACACCTGCGGATGGTGATGGAAGAACTCGGCCCCTGTTTCATCAAGTTCGGTCAGATCCTGAGTTCACGACCGGATCTGGTGCCGCCGGAATTCATAAAGGAGTTCAAAAAACTGCAGGAACACGTCACACCGATCTCTTTCCAGATGATCAAGGCACAGATCGAGCGCCAGTTTGGAAGATCGCTGAACGATGTGTTCAAATCGTTCGAACAGACCCCTTGCGCATCGGCATCCATTTCGCAGGTGCATTTCGCCGAATTGCATGACGGGATGCAGGTGGTGGTCAAGGTGCAGCGTCCCGGCATCTCCCGGATAATCTCATCGGATATCAACATCCTTCTGTTTTTCGCTCAACTCATGGAAAAATACATTCCGGAAAGCCGGAATTACCGGCCTTTGGACATCGTCAACGAATTCTCGGATTCCATCAACAGGGAATTGGATTTCCGCCTGGAAGGCAACAACATGGAGCGGTTCCAGGCGAATTTCGCCGATGAACCGGGATTGCACATTCCGTCCGTCCACTGGGGATACACGGGCCGGGAGGTGCTGACCATGGAACGATTGACGGGATTCCCGGTGGACAATCCTGCCGAGCTGGCCGCCCACGGCCTGGATCCCGCCGATCTGGCCCGGCGCGGCGGCCAGTACATCATGAGGATGGTGTTCGAGCATGGTTTTTTTCATGCTGATCCGCACCCGGGCAATTTTTTCATCCAGGCGGATGGGGTTATCGCCCTGTTGGATTTCGGCATGGTCGGACGACTGGACAGGGAACAGAAGGAATCGCTGGCGGATCTCTTCGTGGCGTTGCTGGAACGCGATTACGGCCGCATGGTGGAGAAGCTGGAGCGCATGGGCTTCGAGATTCCCGAGGGCAGCGAGCGAAGTCTCCGCCGCGACCTGCAGGATCTCATCGAGCCTTATTACGGGCGGGAACTCCAGCAGCTCGATCTCGGTGATATATTGCAGCGCATCATGGAAGTGACCCTCAAACAACACATCCGCTTCCCTTCGGAGTACCTGATGATGACACGCGCGCTGGTGATCATCGAAGGTGTCGGTCGTACGCTGGATCCTCAATTGGACATGATCAGCCTGGCGCGACCAATGGCAGCGAATATCATCCAGGAACGTCTCAATCCGCGGCGATTGGCGGCTGAAGCATACAGGACCGCCAGGGATTTCAACGATTTCCTCAAGCTCCTGCCCCGCCAGCTCGGTTCAATGCTCAAAAAGCTCAACAGCGGCACCCTGCGTATCGAATTCCTGCACGAGGGGCTGGAGGATTTACTGGGAGAGATCGATCGCGCCAGCAACCGGATCACCTTCGGCCTGTTAATCACAGGACTGGTGGTGGGTTCATCGCTGGTGATGTCCACGGAGAAGGGGCCATCACTGTTGGGATATCCAGCTTTCGGCGTGGTGGGATACGGCATCGCCGGTATCCTGGGTGTCTGGTTGCTCATATCCATTCTCCGCTCCGGCCGGCTGTGATGGGTGAGTTGGAGTGACAGGCCGCGAACCGGGCGGTTTCATGATGGTGGGGCT
>JAFGDC010000047.1 GCA_016932295.1 candidate division CSSED10-310 bacterium | reverse complement strand
CGGCGCCGGACGCCACGGTGGCCGCGTCTCCGACGCCAACTCCCGCCCGGCGTCAATCGGCGGCTGGCAAGGCGACAGGCGGCAGGCAACATAAACGCCGGCTGTTGGAGATGGATGTGACCACCCGCGGCAGGGTGGCCGAATCCAGCGAGGAAGAATTGACCGTGCGCTCGGAACTGGGGATCCGTGCCCGCATGGCCATGTCCAGACACGTGAGTGCCCGGGTGGATACAGGGCTCGAGTATCACCTGCTCTGGGACGGCGCGGCCGACAAGGGCTTCCATTTACATGAAACCAGGATGCGTGAAGCCGCCCTGCGCATCTCACAGGGACCATGGTTCATGGATGTGGGCGCTACGGTCCTGGAATGGGGCGGGGGCGGCAACCTGAGCCCGTTCACCGATCTCAACCCGGTGGATCAACGCTATCCGTGGATGGTGCTGGACGACCAGGCCTGGCCCGGCTACGGCTCCTTCACACTCGCCACCGGGGCGGGAACCACCCACTTCGGCCTGGAAGCCGCATTCATCCCCTTCCACCGGCCTCACCGGCTGACCCTGTTTCAGTCAGACTGGTCGCTGCTCGATAACGCCCCCTTTCAAACGATCCTCAACCTGGCCCGTGTGCCGCCCCATGGCGTCGATTTCGTGGTTTTTCCCAGTTTCCTCGATCTCATTACCGACCGCGGCGGGGTGGGTGGAAAATACCTTCCCGATGCAGTCCTGCCTGATGACGACTGGACCAACAGCGCCCTGTGCGGACGGCTGCGCCTCGGCTTCGAGCCGGTGGAAGTGAGCCTGATCTGTCACACCGGGCATGACCGCACACCCACTTTCCGACTCAGTGACGAGCTTCTCGAAACCATGGCCGACGGACAGGTGGACATGGATGAAACGGATGCATTCGCCGATGGCCTGGCCCAGTCGGAAGTGACCTTCGAGGAACGCACCCTGATCGGTGTTGACCTGAAAGTGGCTACCAACTACGCGGTTGTGCGACTTGAACTGGCTCACCGGGACAAGGAAACCGTGTACGCCGGGCTGTACGAAGTTCATCGCTGCGCCGTCATCGAATCCTGTCTGAGCGCCAATGCCTTCCTCCATCCCCGCCTGTTTACCGATGCCCGTTTGCTCATGAGCCGCGTCCAGGATCTGCCGGAGGATGCCTGGCGCGAGGAATGGGAATCAGCGGGCATGGTCAGGCTCACCCTCCGCCTCTGGGATTTCCTGAAGCCCTACGCCGGCGGCCTGGTGGACCTGCGCTCCGGCACCTCCCTGCTGGATGCGGGGTGCCTGGTGGAGATCAAAACCAATGTGCGGCTCGCCTTGGGCGCTCGCTTCCAGGACGGTGATGAATCATACCTGCGCCCGTTGCGGGATGCCGATGATCACTGGTACGTGGATCTCGGCCTGAGATTCTGACAACCACGCCCGCCGCGTATTCCACGTCATTCCATTGCCGGAGCACACAAGGCGATATCGTTCTTCTCGAAGATGAGGTCCACCGCCAGGTAGATTCCGGCGCTCTGCCCCCAGTGCCGCTCGCGCTCCCATACGATGAATGGCGTCACTTCCACGAACAACCAGCGCCGGTAAATGCGGCTCCGGTAGTTCACCGACAGTTCGGTGGTCCGCCAGGCCGCCTCGGGCTGCGAGTGGAAATCCGATGACCAGCGGCAGCGCAGGGCCCGGTGCTCGTCGATCCGATGCAGAAACTTGAATGCCACCGTGTAACGAACGCCGTCGCTGTCGGCGGTATCCTCCTGCCAGATGGCCCGCAATGAATGGCGGAAGAGTGTTCGCTCGGTGAAACGGCGGTCCAGTTCGGCGGTGCTGGTGGAATGCCAGCCGAAGTCGGTGTTCCAGGTGGTCAATTGAACCAGCCGCCCCAGCCAGCACTCGTTGAGATCCTTCTGCAGGCGCAAACGCGGGCCGGCGAACAGGGCCAGATCACCGAACCGCGTCCCGGCAGTGAAGCTCAGATTGAGAATATTTCCCGGCAGGATGAAAAACCGCGCACCGAAAAAAGGCGCATCCAACGATTCTTCGACCGCATCGTGAAAATCCTCCTGATCGGCACCTTCCAGCGAGTCGTCCTCATTGCCGGCGAAAATGAGGTTCAAACGCCTGGAAACGTTCGGCAGCGACAATCGTCCTCCCACGCGGACGCGGTACGTCGGCACCGCGTTCTCCCTCAGGAATACCCGCTGTCGCAGTTCCAGCCGCGCATCCGCATCCTCTTCCACATAGTTGGGATCGGCGAAAAACGCGTCCACCCAGCAGGCCATATCATTGACCCGGCTGCTTATCATGCGGTGACCATGGTCGATGGATTGTCCGATCCCGGCATCGGGATCCTCCGTTCCGGCACCGGTTGATTCTCCGCCGGGGGGACTGTCCATGTCAGCGCCGGCGATACCGGCGGCACACAACACCAACAACCACACGGCCAAAGCGCATGCCGACAGCCGCGGTGCGGCCGCCTGAGCTTTGCGGTATACCATCCAACGCCGATTCATCACACCTTCCGGCGCCTGACCCGTTCGACGCCCCATAGACAGACATATGCGAAGGGAACCAGCACCAGGCCGTACCCGACCACCATGATCAGGCCCGAGGTGAACGTAAGAAGAAACGGCACGAGAATGGTTTGATCGTCGATGGTCAGTTTGAAGATGAGCGTGCCGGAAATGAGACAAGCCTCGGCATCCAGCCATTCAGGCAATTGGAAAAACAACCGCAGGATCGCCGCAATGGTCAGGGCGCGGCTGGGGCGATGGTGCTTCCATCTGAGGAGAAGCAGATCGACTCCGATGAAGATGGCTGTCCAGACCACGACACCGAACACGATACCCGCTGTCCATCTGGTCAAGATGGCAGGTTGGCTTGCTGCCGGATCGTGGATACGCATTGCCAGCGCGGCGCCGCGCAGGGCATTCAACGGGACGAGAACGATCCATTTAAACGCTATCATCCATGGTCTGTCCCATGGCTGATAGTGCGTGTTCATCTTCACCGGCTTGCCTTCCATAATTCCACTCCATTATTAAGTTCGGTGACCGGAATCAGCATAAAAAATAGTATCCAGGGCCGCCGCTGCATTGTCCAGCCGCATTCCCACGGCCATCCGCGCCCCCAGCGGCCGCCGCCGGCGTTGAAACGCCTGGCGGCTTGCGACCGGTACCCGGTTCTGATATGCAAAAGCAGGTGAGGTGAATCATGGTTCGCACGGGCCGACGTCCCCTATTCTGGTTCGCGTTTCTCCTGTTACTGCTGGTGCCGCTGCTGCTGCTTCATGTGCAGCTTGTCAGGTTGAACCGGGCGGTACAGGCGAAGCGTTACCCGTACGTGCTGCTCATCACCATCGACACGTTACGCGCCGATCGGCTGGGATGCTACGGCAACTGTGCCATCAAGACCCCCATCATCGACCGGCTGGTACGGGATAGTGTGCAGTTCGAGAATTTCTATTCCCAGATCCCCATCACCAACCCATCCCACTGCAGCATATTCACGGGACTCCTGCCCAGCAACCACGGGGTGCTGACCAATGGCGTTGCGCTCGCCGGGCATTTCACTACGTTGACCCAACGCTTCCAGGAAATGGAGTACCGGACAGCGGCCTTTATCAGTGGGTTCTCCCTGGTAAAACGGATCAGCGGGTTGCACCACCACTTCGACCTGTACGATGACGAATGGTCCGGCACCAGGGTCGAACGGGGCGGCAAGGAAACCACCAGGGCTGCCCTCAACTGGCTGCGCAGACTGAAGGACAATCCCAGGGAGCGGTTCTTCCTGTGGGTGCATTACTTCGATCCGCACCAGCCCTATGAGCCGGGGTATCCGTATGACGAAATGTATCTCCAGAAGGACTTCGTGCGCCCCCCGGCGGGTGCCGGCGAGGTCAAGGCGGAAAATTACAAGGCCAACGCAGCCAATGCCAAGCTGGCGGGCTTCTTCCACGTGGTGGTGAAGGACACCATGACCACCAGCGCCACACCTGACCAGGTACGCTGGAATCTCGGCAAGTACGACGGCGAGATCTCGGCGGTGGACCGGGAGGTGGGCAGGCTGCTGCGGGAGCTGGCGCAGCTTGGCATTCTCGACGAAACCCTGATCATGCTGCTGTCCGATCATGGCGAGGGCTTCGATCATGATTATTTCTTCACGCACGGCGACCGTCTCTACGATTCGTCCGTCAGGATCCCGGCCATCCTCCACCTGCCCTATGAGCCGGCGCGCCTGACGGCGGCACCCGCGGAGACTGTCGACATCCTTCCCACCATGTACGAATTGTTCAATTACATGGGCGAGGGCGGCCGCGACGGCCGCAGCTTCCTGAATGAAATCTCCGGTGGCCCGGCGGCCATTCCAGCCGATATTTTCGCCATGACGCCCGGCCTGAACCGGGCCGAGATGTCCCTTGGACCACTCATCAGCATCCGGACCAGTCAATGGAAGATGATCATGCACGAAACATCCGGAGAGACTCAGTTGTACTCGATGGACGACGATCCCGCCGAGTTGGTGGACAAACGACAGGCAAAACCGCGTATCGCCGCCGATCTCGCCGGCCGCCTGCGACGGTTCATGGCGGATCGTCCCGAGTTGTCCGGCGCGGAACCCGTGAACCTGGACGAGGAAGTCACCGCCAGGCTTCGGGAGATGGGGTACATCAAATGATGCGGCGACTGGCATCGAGCGCGCTGCTATGCCTGCTGGCCGCGGCCTGCGGGTCGCCGACGCCGGGGCCGCAACTGGTGATCATCGGCCTGGACGCCGCCTCGCTGGAAATCATCGACCCGCTCATCACCTCCGGACGCCTGCCGACGTTTGCACGGTTCCGACGGGAAGGGGTCTGGGGACCGCTTCGCACGTTCGTACCAACCGAGTCACCCCAGATCTGGACCACCATCGCCACCGGCCAGTCACCCCGGTTCCATGGGATCAATTCGTTCACCCGCCGCATTCCGGGCGCCGACACCACCATCCCTTTGCACAGCAGCTTCCGCTCCGCTCCCGCCTTTTGGGACATCTTCCCCCGGCAGGGCCGCTCGGTGGTGGTCGTGAAATGGTGGGCATCATGGCCGGCGGAATATGTCAAGGGAGCCTGCGTCTCGGCGCGCCTCGAGCCCCGCCTGGAAGGAGGCTGGACCTATCCAGCCGGCCTGTATGAACAGATCACCACCTTCAGGTTCGAGGCGGCTCCCGCCAAACCCCACGGCATGCTCTTCGATCCCAAGACGCTCCAGGCCGCATCGAACCCCTCGGCGGTCAAACCGGCGGCGCGGCTGGTGGATATCCATGGTGAAGGGGACCAGGATGTGGCCTTCAACGACAAGAGCGTGGCCTCGATGGGCAAGTATGTGCTGGCCAGGTTCCAACCGGAGGTTTTCGCCATCTACTTCAAGAGTATAGATAAAATTGAGCATCTGAACTGGGAATTCCGGAACTGGGATGCCTTCCCCGAGGGTTCCACGGAGCGTCGGCGCGGGCTGGAAATCGTGGAAGCATATGAATACTTCGACAGCCTGCTGGCGGACTACCTGGCGATCGCCGGACCAGAGTCCATCGTGGTGGCATTGTCGGATCACGGCATGGAAGAGACAAAGAGCGTGACGGAGCCCTATTCGGCGCGCTCGCTGGATGCCGACCTGCTGCTGACCGGCCTGGGCTGGCAGGGCAGATACGAGGACGGCTCGACCGACTGGCGGACCACCAGGGCGTACATGTACCAAAGCAAGGCGTACTCGTACGAGCTGGAAGTGAGTTTGAACGTGGCGGGACGCGAGCGTGATGGAATGGTGCCGCCGGAACGGGTGGAAACACTGCGGAATGAACTGGTCGGGGTGCTTGAGGAGTTGACCACGACGGATGGCAGGGCGGTCTTCAGATCGGTGCGGGAGGGGGACGGAAGCGGCGGTGATCTGGTATGTCGTATCGAGCCTGACCTGGCGCTGGATGATGAGGTGAATGCGGGCGGAATGATCCGGAGGGTGAGGGACTGGGTGCCCGAACTGGCGTTGCCAAGCGGAGTGCATATCACCGCGCCGGAAGGTGTGTTCATGGCGCTGGGACCAGGCATATCGAAGGGAACGCGGCTCGAAACCGCGGATGTGTT
>JAFGDC010000458.1 GCA_016932295.1 candidate division CSSED10-310 bacterium | reverse complement strand
TGACCGGCGGCGCCCATAAAGCCGCCAATGAAGGCACACCAAAGTACTGCTCGTCAGACAAACGCACCTCACCACCAAACCACCTCAGGCGTATATCGAAACGAAAGGCCAACGCGTATTCGTATTGACGGCTGCTGTACATCTGGCATACTGGCAGTACCGCTTGGGGCACTGGACTACCAAGTGGAAGCGGGACTGTCCTCCGTAGAAGAGGTACGCGCATCCGCGTGTAGGTGTTGCGATGGCAATGCCCACCTGCCGCCCTTCGCCGTTTGCCGGTGCGGGGCTTCTCTTTTTTTCCCTCATTGTGCGGCACTCCGCCAAGGCCATGGCCCGGCGACGTACCGGTCATGCCGGGATCTGACATCGCCGAGCACTTGTCCCCTCCTTCTCGACATATCCTCACCACCTGCCGACAGGAACAATGTGGCGCTCTGGGCAGATTTCCCGCCGCATGCCGGTCCGCGTGTAACCAGGAGGCGTTGAATGCTGATAATCATTTAATCATTCAGTTTCCATTCGCAGATTCGCGTGGTTTTATTGCCTCCAGCGGTCGCCTCGACATGCCGGTGTGGCCGCTTCCCACTCCTGACAGGGAGTTTGTCCGGTACCATGGTCCTGTGCGCCTGCGGCGGCGTGGCGGATTGTCAGGCTGGGTGGGTGAGAACAAGGTGTGCGAGGCGCGAAGGTGCATCCGGCTGCTCCGCTGCCCGTCCGTCGATCGAAGGTCGGACGGGCGGCGTTATGCTACGCGGGTGGCGTTCAAGAGGCTTTACTTCGACGGGTTTGCCGTCGGTAAGCTGGAACTCGGCTTGACCACGAAGACACGGCGTCCGGCGGACTTGGGTGGGGCTGACCTTGGCCGTTTCGTGGAGGCGTTCCTGGGCATGCCTGTCCACGTACAGTCTCCCGCCGGGAAGGGCACCGAATGCGACCTGTTCCATGCGGGGAAACATCTTGCAGCTTTGTATCGAAGCGCGACGACATCCACCTGTCACGCGTCTCCGCTTCAGGAAGAATGGTGGGTTCAGCCCGGTATCCCGGTGGTGTTTCTGGAATGCAGTGCCGCGGTTGCGCAAGGGATCCCATTCAGAGCACGGATGATTCCGGTGAAGGATTTCGCGTTCGAAGTGTTTCATTGTCTCGTGCCTTTCCAAGGCACGGATATTCGGCTGTGGATCGCCGGATCGCCGCCGAAAGTATCGGAAGAGGATACCGGCGCTTTGCGCAGGTTGCGCATCTACCTCCTCCGGTTGCAGGCGGAACATGAATGCCTGCGGCTGGTTCTGCGGCACCTCATTCAGCGCCGCCTGAAAGCGGCCTCGAGAAGCGATGAGTCTCAGGAATTGCAGCGGTATCTCAACGAGGCCACCCGCAGGATAGGGATACTTGAGGCGAAATCGTGCAAGCAGTTCGGGGACCGGATTGGCGACATTGCACGAGAATCTTTGAACATCATGGCCCCTGGTCAGCGGGACGCCCTGGCCACTGTCCTGAGGAAACTGGACATCAGGCCGAACGTCATGCGCAAGGTTGACAACTACGCTGCCAAGTGGGCGAATGTCACTATCATCGATGGCATAGGTGGCGACTATGTCCAGGGAGACAAACGCATGAGCATTGATGATCACAGCAGTCACATAAACGCTCGTGACA
The DNA here is from genome assembly GCA_016932295.1 of candidate division CSSED10-310 bacterium. The sequence continues at coordinate 7,264 of JAFGDC010000458.1, read as the reverse complement.
TTGTCAACAGTCAGGTCGGACAGACACTGACGAATTGCACCAACCTTGTTCAGGGCATGGAACCGGGAATGCCGCGCGATTTGCTCGAGAAACTCGACCGGGACGTCAGGGTGCTGATCTCCAGGCTGCCGGCGGACAAGCAGGAAGAGGCGGCGGGGAACCACGAACTACTCGTGAAAGCCGCCACGGCGCAGATACCCAATCGGAGGTGGTACGAGGTATCCGCGGATGTCTTGCTGGAAGCATCGAAATGGGTGAAGGATTTCAGCGGCAACATCGCGGGAACGATCCTGCAGCTCGGGAAATACTTCTGGCCTGAGTTCACGCTTCCGGTGCCGGATCCCAGATCATGAAGCGTATGGGGTGAATAGCCAGGGCGACGAATCATAATCCTGGTGCGGATGCCCGCATCGTCGGCCATGGCCGCCTGACCGATCATAGGAGCCGGTGGGCGGTAGGAGCGGGAGATCCACATCATCCCCATGGCTCGCGAGGCGCCGCCTCGCCCTGGTCGCGCAGCGTTGCATGCTGCGCGTCTTTATCAGCCCTCAAGGGGCACCGGCTTCAGTCGGCATCTTCGAGCTGTCACTGTGCCAACGAAACCACAAACAACGAAAAGCACCTCCCCGCTTGTGTCTCCCCGGCGTCGTCACTAGACTGAGCATGCCCAACGAGGGAGGCGCTCGATGGTAATGGACGTCGGCTTACAGGCATTCGATCCACTGGTGCGTAATTGGTTCCTGGCGACCTATCGGACGCCCACCGGCATCCAGGCCATGGCCTGGCCGCGGATCGCCGCCGGCGAACATGTCCTCGTCACCGCACCAACCGGCAGCGGCAAAACCCTCACCGCCTTCCTCTGGACTCTGAACCAGCTTGCCACCGGCCTCCTGCCCCCCGATCGCACCGGCACCCTCTACGTCTCACCGCTAAAGGCCCTCAACAACGACATCCAGCGCAACCTGATCAAGCCCCTCCGCGGACTCAGAACCTTTTTCAACGCCCACGGCCGTGAAATGCATCCAGTCCGTATCCTGACCCGCAGCGGTGACACTCCCCAGGCCGACCGCCGCCGTATGTACCGGCATCCGCCGGAAATCCTCATCACCACTCCCGAAAGCCTCAACCTGCTCCTCAGCTCCCGGTCCGGCCGCAGCATGCTCACCAGTCTCTCCACGGTAATCCTGGACGAGATCCACGCAGTGGCCGGCGTCAAGCGCGGCGCTCACCTGATGTCCGCGGTGGAGCGGCTCACCCTGCTCAGCGGCGAATTCCAGCGGATCGTCCTGTCCGCCACCGTGAAGCCCATGGCCGCGATTGCCGCCTTCGCCGCCGGTCACCGGCTCGTCGATCCTGCCGGAACGCGGTATCAACCCCGTCCCATGACCATCCTGCAAGCCGGCATGGACAAGCGGTACGATATCCGGATCCGTGCGCCCGAATTGCCGGATCGCGCGACCCGGGGCGAGGCGTACTGGGAAACCATGGCAGCCGAACTGGAACGGATCGTCTCCGGCAACCGCGCCACCCTGATTTTCGCCAACAGCCGCCGATTGTGTGAAAAACTTACTCTCTTGCTCAATCGCCATGCTGGCGTTCCTATTGCTTACGCCCATCACGGATCGCTCTCCCGCGAAATCCGTCAGGCCGTTGAGGAACGTCTGAAAAACGGCGAACTGCGCGCCATCATCGCCACCAGTTCACTGGAACTGGGAATCGACATCGGGGCGCTGGACGAGGTGGTGCTGGTGCAGACGCCGCCGGAGGTGGCCGCCGCCATCCAGCGCATAGGCCGGTCCGGCCATGGAGTGGGTGAAACGGGCCGCGGCAGCCTTTTCCCCACTCACGCCGGCGACATTCTGGCCACCACCGCCCTGGTGCGCGCCATGGCGGACCAGGATATCGAGTCCGTCACGCCGCCGGCCGCGCCCCTGGATGTGCTGGCTCAGATCCTCGTGTCCATGACCAGCCTCGAGACCTGGGATCGTGATCGCCTTTACTCGTTCATCCGCACCTGCCACAGCTATCACGGCTTGGTCCGCCGTCATTTCGACCTGGTGCTGGAAATGCTTGCCGGCCGCTATGCCGAGACCCGGATCAGGGAGCTGCAGCCGCGCATCGCGCTGGATGCGCTGGACAACACTGTCCGGGCGCGAAAAGGTGCGCTTCTCAACCTCTATTCAGCCGGCGGCACCATCCCCGACCGCGGCTACTATCAGCTCCGTCACGCTCAAACCAACGCACGCATCGGCGAACTGGACGAGGAATTCGTCTGGGAGGCGAGGATCGGTCAGGCGTTCACCCTGGGCACGCAGCACTGGCGAATCCAGCGCATAACCAACAACGAGGTAATGGTCGCTCCCGGTGGTCCTGAAACCATGGCGGTTCCATTCTGGCGCGCGGATCTGCGGGGCAGGAGTTTTCACTTTTCACAACTGATCGGGGAACTGCTGGAGGAGGCGTCGCGCGACTTGGACGACCCGGCGTTTCCGCTCAGGCTGCAGCGTAACTACCACATGGACGAGTCGACGGCTATGCGTCTGGCGGCGTACCTGAAGTCCCAGCGTGCCGCCGCGGGAGGTATTCTGCCACACCGGCATCACGTCCTGGTGGAGGAAACCGCCACTGGGCCGGGCGGCGCTCCCGGAAGCCAGGTGGTCATCCACACCTTCTGGGGGGCGCGGGTCAACCGTCCCCTCGCCCTGGCTCTCGATGCGGCCTGGGAGGAACGGTTCGGCGGCCGCCTCGAGATATTCGCGGCGGATGACTGCGTGGTGCTGCAACTGCCGGAGGAAGGTAACGCTGAAAACCTCATGGGCCTGGTCACCCCCGGCAACCTGGATCGGCTCCTCCGCCGCCGGCTGGAAGGCTCCGGTCTGTTCGGCGCCCAGTTCAGGGAGAGCGCCGAACGAGCCCTGCTTATCACCAGGACTCGGCTGAATCAGCGGATGCCGTTGTGGATGACCAGGTTGCGGGCGCAGAAGCTGCTGGCCGCGGTGCTGCGCTATGAGGATTTCCCCATGGTGCTGGAGGCGTGGCGAAGCTGCCTGCTGGATGAGTTCGACAGGAGCGCACTCGGCGAGATGCTGGAGGAATTGGCCACCGGCCGCACATCATGGTCCGTGGTCCGGACATCCCACCCCAGCCCCATGGCCATGCAGACCACCTGGCGGCAGGTGAACCGCTATATGTACCAGGACGACGAACCTTCCGGCGGGGCGGCGTCGCGGTTGAGCGATGACCTGCTACGCGACCTGGTGTTCAGGGACGAGGTTCGGCCACGACTGCCCCGGGCCACGGCGGAACGCTTCGCGGCGAAGCGGCGGCGGACGTTCCATGGCTATGCGCCGGGAGACGAACTGGAACTGCTGGAGTATGTCAAGGAGCGCTTGCTGGTGCCGGTGGAGGAATGGGAGGAACTGCTGGCGGCCATGGCGCGGGATCATAAGTTCCAGCCGGCGCCGGGGGGGCTTGACTGGAAGCTGCTGCTGGTCACGCTCCCGGGCGCGCTTCCGCCGGCAATAGCCGCGCTGGAAACGCTCCCCCGCCTGGCAAGGGCACTGGATATCCCGGTGGAAGCGTTGACGCCCCGCCGCCTGGATGGCAACCGGCCGCCTCCGGAGATCCCGGTGCCGCTCATCGAGGATGCGCCGGATGCATCGCCGGCCCAGGTTCTGTCGGAATGGCTCCGGTATTACGGTCCCATTGCGCCTGATCAGGTCAGAATGGTGCTTGGCGGCTGGGTGGATGACGTGATGGGAGACCTCATCAGGGAAGGGCTCCTGGTGATAGGTCCCCTGCTGGCGGAGCGCGAGGATGTGTTCGTCTGCGATGCGGAGAATTTCGCCTCCCTGCTGCGACTGGCGAGGCTGGACAGGGCGCCGGCGGTGGCCACGGCGCCGGCGGAAAAGCTGCCGCTGTTTCTGGCGCGCATACAGGGTCTCACCGGCCGTACCACCGGCGCGGAAGGGCTCCGGTCGGTGCTTGCGCAACTGGTGTGCTTCTCCGCCCGGGCGGAATTGTGGGAAAGCGAGTTCCTGCCGGCGCGGCTGGAGCGGTGGGATCCGCTCTGGATCGATCGGGCGCTGCGGGAAGATGGCGTGCTATGGCTCGGTGCGGGAGATGGCAGTATCCAGTTTTGCCGCGAGGCTGACCTGGATCTGCTGGAGACCGTGGATGCCTGCGCTCAACCGGGAAAACCGGGCGCAACCCCGGCCGCGACCGGTGCTGATCGGGATGCCACGCTGCCCGGCCTCTTTCCTGATCCAAGGGCGAAATACGACCTCGCTGCACTGGCCATGCGGACCGAGCTGTCCTCGAGGAGGCTTTCTGCCTTGTTGTGGGATGGTGTCTGGCATGGCCGGATTGCCAACGACTCCTTCGCGGCCCTGCGGCGCGGTCTGGAAACGGGGTTCGCCGCTCCGGAACCACGGCGGCTGGAACAGCACGGGCGACGACGGGGTTTCCGGCGCCCACCTCCGGCCCCGCCGGGCCTGGGCAATTGGTTTCTGGCGCCGAGCCTGGAGCGCGAGGATGATCTCCTGGTCCGCGAGGAACTGAGCAAGGAACGGGTGCGGCTGCTGTTGGAGCGCTATGGTATCCTGTTCAGGGAACTGCTCGCCAGGGAGTCGACGGGCTTCAGGTGGCGGGACGTGTTTCGTTCGCTGCGGCTCATGGAATTTTCCGGCGAGGTGGTGTCGGGGTACTTCTTCGCGGGGATCGGCGGTCCCCAGTTCATGAGCCATGCCGCGCTGCGCATGGTGCAAAGAGATCTTGATGAAGATGCGGTGTACTGGCTTCACGCCATGGATCCGGCTTCCATGTGCGGAGTGGGGTTGAATGATCTCAAGGGATTGTTGCCGCGACGGGTGGCGGGTGCCCACCTGGTGTATCATGGCAGCCGGCTGATCATGGTTTCCCAGCGGCAGGGAAGCGTGCTGCAGATTCTTGCCGGTCCCGGCGATGAGGTGCTGCCGCGTGGCCTGGAAGTGCTGCGGCATCTGCTGACCAGGGCTTTCATGCCGCTGCCGAGGATCGTGGTGGAGACCATCAATGACGAGGATGCCGCGACTGGTCCGTATGCCGATGTGTTACGTGACCAATTCGAATGTGAAACCGATTACAGGAAGCTGATCCTGTACGGTCCCCGCTCTTCGCCGTGAGGAGGGGGTCATCGTGGTGGCGTATGGATAGACCGTTTCAGAACATCACCGAAGGCTTCCTTCAATGCCTCGGAGAAGGTTGGGTGCGACGTGATCTGGCGATCCAGCAACAGATCCAGCACATCCTCCGCCCGCATGGCTTCCGCCGCCTCGGTGATGTACTCGGTGGCCGCTTCACCGAAGATGTGGCAACCGAGAATTTCGCCGGTGGCGCCGTCCACCACCACCTTGACCAGGCCGGTGGGAGTGTTCAGCGCCAGAGCCTTGCCAAGCCATTCGTAGCGGAACCGGCCAGTCAGCACCCGTTCAGGAGCATCCTTGTACCGTTCACGAGCCTGCGCCTCGCTCAGTCCCACACTGGCCAGGTCAGGTATGGTAAAGACAGGGTACGGCATCCAGTCATAGTTGATCCTGGGAGGATTCTTGCCGCCCAGCAGCTCCGCCACATATTCCCCTTCCCTGCCGGCGGCATGAGCCAGCCCCGGATGGGTGCGGCAGGGAAGTGAGATGATATCGCCGATGGCATGAATGTTCTGGGTGCTGGTACCGTAAGTTTCGGGATTGACACGGATGAACCCCCGTTCGTCGGTGTCGACTCCTGCGGCGGCGAGATTCAGGGAACCTGACACGGGTCGCGGATCAATGCCGATCGACATGAGCATCTTGTCGAAGATCCGGCGCTCACCCCGGACGGTCAGTTCTATGCCGCGGTCGCTCCTGGCTGGTGCGGCATGTTCGAAATCCATGTCGAAGACCATTTCCACGCCGGAATTTCTGAAATGAGTCTCCAGTTCGGTGGCGATCTCGTCATCCAGCGTGCGGAGTAATCCCGGGCGTGCTTTGAGGATGCTGACGGGGACGTCAAGGGCGTTGAACAACGAGGCGAATTCCACCGCCTCGACGCCGCCGCCGATTATGGCGATGCGCTTCGGGGCGGCGGTGAGGGACATCGCATCATCGCTGGCGATGATCGTATGGTGGTCCACCTCGTAACCAGGGAGTTGCTGGTAGGAGCGGCCGGCGGCGATGAGAATATGTCCGGCTGTCACGGTCTCCGGTTCGTCATCGGTTGCGACAATGAGATGGTGGGCATCCATGAAACGGGCGGTGCCTTCCTTGATGATGATGCGGTGTGAACTCAGGAGACCCTTCAGACCCGCTGTCTCCGTCGCGACGCGCCGGCGGGAGACGGCCACCATGGCGTCGTAATCGAAAGACAACCCCGGTGCGATGAGGGCACCTTCTGCGACGGCACGTTTGGCGTCATGGTAGAGTTTGGCGTAGTGGAGGAGAATCTTGGAGGGGATACAACCCCACTGGAGGCAGAGTCCGCCGACCTTGGCTTTCTCGATGAGGACGACGTTCATGCCCAGTTGGGCGGCGCGGATGGCGGCGTTATAGCCGCCGGTGCCGGCGCCGATGATGGCGAGGTCGTATTTTTTCATTGCATCCCCCTTGCTGATACCCTGACGGGTCGTCATCGTTACCCTGAGCCCAGGATACCGGACGGTGTCGGAGCCTGCAAACCGGCGGGGATTCCAGCCCGGGGTCGTACCCGGCAACGCTTTTTAGCGCGGAAGTTTGGTCAATGCAACACAGTGAGTTTGAGAAGCACGGTGTTTCATCGGGATTGTACCTTTCGATATCTTTGGAGTGGGCGGCATCACGCCGCGCTCCTGCCAGTGTCACCTCCGGTCCGGCGTACCTGTCACCTTTGGTTTCGATATACGCCTGAGGTGAATCAATAGTGAGGAGCGGTTGCCCGACGAAAAGCGCCTTCGTGTGCCTTCAGTGGTGTCTTTATCAGCGCCACTGGTTTGGCGGGGGGCCGACGAAGGACCAATCAGACCATGCCCAGGGCGTATGTGATCAATCCGACGCGTAACTCCGGCACATAAAGACTGTCAGTTCACTCCCGGATGCAGTCAGCACCTCCCGTCTGCTCACCGCGTCTAGTCAGCTCGAGTAACGCCGGCAATTCACCCTTTGTCTCCGTGGCTGCCGTGGAAGATTGGAAGCCAACGCACCACGACGAACATTGCAAGATTCCGGGTACGACCCCGGAGGAGGTACGACCCCGCGTGGCGCCAGCGAAGGGAGCG
>JAFGDC010000457.1 GCA_016932295.1 candidate division CSSED10-310 bacterium | reverse complement strand
TTTGTCTCCGTGGCTGCCGTGGAAGATTGAAAGCCAACGCATCGCGACGATCATTACAAGATTCCGGGTACGACCCCGTTGGAGGTACGACCCCGCGTCGCGCCAGCGAAGGGAGCGCGTGGCACCAGCCGCGCCCTGGTTTGAGCGGCGGGACCCGCCGCCACACCTCGTGGGTTCGCGCGCGGAACTTCTTATCAGCCTTTTAGTGCCAACGCTTCTCATCGAAAAGCAGAGGATTCCAGGTACGACCACGAATGTTCAGTCGTAAGTCCTTGAACAACAACGCTCTGCAGCGAACATTACAAGATTCCGGGTACGACCCCGTTGGAAAGAGAGCTTCGCCAGGCTGCTGTGGAAGATTGAAAGCCAACGCATCGCGACGATCATTACAAGATTCTGGGTACGACCCCATTGATGCGACCCCATTGATGTTAAATCTGCCTGGGCAACACCAGCGGAGCGTACTCATGTTTTTATACGCATCATGGCGCCGCCCCGCATTCACCATTGCTCGCGCAATGTCTTCGGAGAACGGCTTTGTTCGATTTCGCCGTATCACAATGAAAACGGATTGGGATGGCCTTTCTGGCGTGAGCGCGTCGCTGGCATCGGCGGCTCGCAGAATGTATAGTCGTGGCCTGGAGGAGAGCATGAGACTGGCTGTATTCATCCCCTGCATGACCGATGTGTATTACCCGGAGACCGGCATGAATCTGGTGCGACTGCTCAGAAGGCTCGGTCATGATCCAGTGTATCCACTCACCCAAACCTGCTGTGGACAACCAGCCTTCAACAGCGGATACATGCGTGAAGCAACCAGGGCCGCGCATCATTTCCTCGACGTGTTCGCGAGGTTGAAATCCGATTACATCATCGCTCCGGCCGGCTCCTGCACAAGCATGGTGAAGCATCATTACGGCGCACTGCCCCTTGGTGCAGCGGACCGGGAACGCTGGGAATCGCTCCGGGGGCGGTTGTTCGAATTCAGTGAGTTCCTGGTGGATGTCCTTGGCGTCACCGGTCTCGGCGGTCGGCTTGCGGTTCGGGCCAGCCTTCATCACGGCTGTCACCTGCTGCGGGAACTGGGTGTCGAACGGCAGCCGCTGCGATTGCTCGAGGCTGTCCAGGACCTCGAATTGGTCGAACTGAAACGGGCGAAGGAGTGTTGCGGGTTCGGCGGCACCTTTGCCGTGAAGTTTCCCGAATTATCCGCGGCCATGGCCCGTGACAAGCTGGAGGAGGCGGTGGCGGCCGATGTGGAGCGTCTGGTGGTAAGCGATTCCAGTTGCCAGATGCAGTTGCAGGGAGTAGCCGGCAAGCTCGGGCTTCCCGTGCGCGTGGAACACATCGTGGATATCCTTGCCGAAGCGCTGTCGCTCGGAGAGGGAGCCTGACATGGCCGAACATGAAACGCCTGGCCGCTTCAAAGACCAGATCCGTGCAGCACTTCTGGATGGCACACTGCAGAGGGTGGTGGAGCATGCGACGGATATCACCCTGGAGAAGAGACAATCGCTCAAGGCTGAAATGACCAACTGGGAGGAACTGCGGGACCAGGCTCGCGAATTGAAGATGTACTGCCTCGACTGGCTTCCGCAGTTACTGGAACAGTTCGAATCGGCGCTGCGGGATCGGGGCGGCAAGGTGCACTGGGCCGTGGATGGATCGGCCGCCAGGGACATCATTCTCGATCTGGCGCGGCGCCGCAAGGTGCGACTGGTGGTCAAGGGCAAGTCCATCATGAGCGAGGAAATCGAACTGCGACCCGCTCTCGAGGCAGCCGGCATCGAAGCTCTGGAGACCGATCTGGGGGAATTCATCGTTCAGCTTCAAGGCAAGATGCCGAGTCACATCACGGCGCCGGCGCTGCATCTCTCCCGCCAGCAGATCGGGAGGCTGTTTGAGGAAAAATTGGGAATTCCATACTCGGAGGACCCGGTGGAACTTACCGCTGCCGCTCGGAAACATCTCAGGTCCAAGTTCCTGGATGCGGACATGGGGATTATCGGTGCCAACTTCTTGGTGGCGGAGACGGGCACGATCGTCTCAGTGGAGAACGAGGGCAACATCCGATTGAGCAGCAACCTGCCGCCGTTAGTCATCTGCGTGGCGGGAATCGAGAAGGTCATTCCAGCCTTGCCGGACCTGTACCCTCTCCTCAAGCTTCTTGGCCCGCACGGCACCGGGCAGCGAGCCACCGCGGCCGTATCCATGCTTACCGGAGTGCGGGGTAAGAGTGAACCACATGGTCCTGAGGAACTCCACGTGGTACTTATCGACAACGGTCGTTCGCGCATTGCCGTCGATCATGAAATGCGGGAGGCGCTGACCTGCATCAGGTGCGGATCATGCCTTAACATTTGCCCGGTGTTCAGGCGGGTCAGCGGACACGCATATGGGTCGGTCAATCCCGGACCCATCGGCGCCGTGCTGACCCCGCTGCTGGTTGGCTTTGCGGAAGCCGGTGACCTGCCATTCGGCTCATCCCTGTGCGGCGCCTGTGCCGAGGTGTGCCCGGTCAGGATCCCGATTCCGGAACTGCTCCTCAGGCTGCGCGGCCGGATCGCAAGGGAGCGCGGGGGTCTTGGCGAGCGGTTGGCCATGCGCGGCGCCGCGGCGGCCTGGCGCCGGCCGTATCTCTACAGGCGCGGCGCGAAGTCCGCCGCCAGACTCTGGCCGCTAGTGGGAGGGCTTCTGGGGAAGACTCTCCTGAAGGCATGGTGTAAGGAGCGCCGCCTGCCGCCCCCGGCAGGCATGTCGTTTAATGCTGCATGGCGTCAGGAGGAACACTGAGATGCGTGGACCCAATGACCATCGGCCACCTGTGGGAAATCAGCCGGTCCAGGCAGCTATGACGGCATCCGATGACCGCGAGGAGATCCTGCGACGATTGCGTAGCGCCGGCGATAATCAGGCGGTCTGTCCGAACCCGGCCGTGGCGCCCGCACACGAAGATGTGACCTCGCCGATCTCCACTGCTGCCTGGCATGATCTCACGGAGGTACTTGAAAAGCGCTGTGAGGAACTGGGCACGGTAATCGTCTATCCCCGCACCGTCGGCGAGCTGGACAGCATCCTGGTGCGGGAGTTGGGCCGGCTTGGCGGCAGCGCCTTTATAGAAGAGCGTGGATTGTGTCGGGACCTGAACCTCCTGGAGCGAATGCGCCTGTATGTCAGGACGGTGGGTGCCACCGCCTTGTCCCGTGATGCTAAAGGCCGGTTTACCCTGGCCGGGGTGAACGCCGCGGTTACCAGTTGCGACCTGGTGATCGCAGCGCAGGGAACCGTGGTGATCGGAACCCATACGAGCGATCGCCTCTCGAGCGTCCTGCCGCATCTCCATATGGTGCTGTTCCAGCCCGACCAGGTGGTCCGGGATATCGATTCGGCCTTGCGGCGCTTACGGGAGAGACCGCTGCCGGCATGGGTGGGATTCATTACCGGTTCGAGCTGCACGGCCGATATCGAAAAGACTCTCGTCCGGCCCGCTCACGGCGCCGCCAGGCTGGTGCTGTGCTGCTGCAGATTCTGATGAGGGAGAACCAGAACTCCGGAGAGTGACATCTTGCCGATCTGCCACACCTCGTCGCCGGTCCAGCCGGCGCCACCCGCCTCCGGAATCGATGACATCCATCAGGCGTGATGGGGTAATGATGGTGATGAACCTGGTTCCAACCGGCTCGAATTGATGACCGGTAGTGCCGCGCCGCCCGTGTTTGCCTGTCGAACGGAGAAAATGGTGACCGGCGCCGCATTCGATCAGCCTGCGCACCGATGGTCACTCGATACCTTTCGTGCCGTTTCCCGGCGTTGTGCATGGCGGATCACCGGGCTCGCATCTCTCTTTTTACCAGGCTGACGGCGGATTATACTGGGGGCATGACCGCTTTCTTTCACCACCGTTTGTTGAACGATGCGCTGCACGATCCGGTGCTGGAAGTCCGACTGCACCGTCGCAACCGGATTCTCCTCTTCGACGCCGGCACCTTGACCCGTCTTACTCCACGAAACCTGCTACATGTAACGGACCTGTTTATCAGTCACACTCACATGGATCACTTCATGGATTTCGATCGCCTGCTGCGCGCCGACCTGATGTCGGACAAGTGCATAAGGGTATACGGGCCGGCTGGTTTTTTGGCGCAATGCACCGCAAAACTGCATGCCTATACCTGGAATGTATGCGAAAATTTTCTTTTCGGTATGGAGATTCATGAAGTGCTTCCCGGATTGGTGCGTAGTCGTCGGTTGGATGCGGCCAGGGGGTTCGCGCCGGTGCAGGAGGTAAGGGAACGGTCAGTACCTGGCGCAGGGACGGGCATGGTGATCCTGGAGGAGCCTGAATTCAAGGTGAAGGCGTTGATACATGACCATGGCGTGCCGTGCCTTGCGTTCAGGATCGAGCAACCTCAGCGCCTGGGTGTGGATGCGGCGGCGTTGCAGCGACATGGATTCGCCACCGGGGAGTGGCTGGAGGAACTGCGTCGGTTGATCCTGGCGGGAGCGCCTGGTGATACATCCGTACCGGTTGTGGGACCCGGCGGTGTGTCGCACCGGCGGCTCGATGCATTACGCGATTTCGTGCTCGATCTGGGTAACGGCAGGAGTCTGGGTTATTGCGTCGACTCAAGTCCAAGCGATGACAACCTGGCCCGGCTCACTGAATTTTTTAATGGAATCGACGTGATGTATTGCGAAGCTGCTTTCGCTCATGCCGATCTCGATCATGCCAGGTGGAAACATCATCTCACCGCCACTCAGGCCGGGGAACTGGCGCGGCGCACCGGTGCGAAGAAATGCATTCCCTGCCACATCTCACCGAGATACGAGGATGCGCCTGAGCGGATCATCGAGGAAACCAGAGCGGCGTTCAACGGTGTTTCCTGATGGCTTGATTCACTGGCGGGGCAGCGCGTTCCAACGGGCTTTCCAGACATCGATGCAAATTGGTCAGACGGCGCTCCACTCGAAGTTGAGAATGTCTCCGACCACCTCGGTCGACCCCGGTTCCAGCATGACCCCCCACCATGTGGCAGTGAAGATGCCGACAGCCGGTGGCCAGGTGAATTCGAGGATCGGGATCCAGTCCGCGCCAACCAGATCACGGGCCAGGTCATAACCAATGGGCAGATCGAGCGGTATGGCGACGGCCGCCTCCTGCCAATCGGGAAAGAAGAAAAAAGAGCCATACACTTCCAGGGCGATGTACAGATCCACGCCAGCTTCGAGACCGGGGTTCTGGATAGTGGTCACGGTTCGGAATGTGTCACCTGGTTCCAGTTGCGTGTCTTCCATGGAAAGCAGAAGCCGGGGCGGTTCCTCGAGGTCGGCGAATCCCATCAGTGTGATGTACGTGGACACCCACGTCTGGTCGTGGTCGTCATCATCGTTTTCGGAGGCTGGTATGCCACCGTCATCATCTCCATCCAGCGACCTGAGATGATCGGAGATGTCGAGCGCGTTGAGGCGGTGGTCGAAGCCGCCGGTGGTCCTCCACAGGGCGCTTTGCGCGAGAGCTTGCCAGGAGTTCCAGGCGTTCATCCAGTCGGAGCCGACGGGATTGGGATCATGGTCCGGAGGAAAGAGCAGCACCAGGCCGGTCAGGAAGGTGTCCCTCCAGGTCGCGGCGCCGCCCGGATCGGCGTTGAAGAGCACCTCGAGGACGCAGGCCGGCCCCAGTCCGCCGCCGAGAGCCCAGGCGAAAGAATTGATCCGGTCGGTATCCTCTTCCACCCAGGTCTTGATGAGGTCCGCCCAGTATTCAGCGCGGTCCAGCCAGTCCTGGCGTCCGGCTTCAGTGGCATAGGCATGGAGATTCCAGGCGGTCCAGGCTACGGTAAGGTGATGCAGCAGGTTGGTGCCGGCGCTGGGATGATCGAGCCGCGGTTCGTGATCCAGAAGGTAATCGGCGCAGGTTACGCCGTAGTCCCTGAATGTCTCATCGCCGGTGGCATGGCGGTATTGCATCTCGCACCGCATTCCCCAACCACAGTTCCAGATGATGTAATAGCTGTCCGGAAACTGGGGTGGCGCTTCTTCCCAGGCGGGGAAATGCTGAAGATACTCCCAGGCGGCAGAAACGTTGCCGGCGTACCGGACATCGCCCATCAGCTCGTGATATCTCGACCAGACCCAGATCGCCTCCTGGGTGTTGTCGGACTCGATAATCCTGTCCTCGGGAGGATGAAACTCATCTTCGATCATGCCTCCGTGTTCCTCGTTGCCGGGATCGTCAAGTTGCCAAGTCGCGAGGAAATCGGCAATCTCCTCCAATTCGGCGAGATAATCGGATCGCGTGCGCGGCACGTTCGTATCGGGCGTTGCGCCTGACTGAACGAATCCCCAGGTGATCTCCCCGGGTGGGACATAGGGTGCGGCTGATATGGTCGAGGTAATCAACAGTAGGGTGAGGACAACTACACTGCGTTTCATCATTGCCTCCTGATCCAGGCTGGCTGCGTGCCTGCATCCCGGCGTTATTTTGTGTTAATTTTAATGTCTTGATGGTCAATTGTCGATCTTTGAGGGTCGCCCAAATCCCCGCCTGAGTCCTCAATCATGATAAGGGTCAACTCCTGGCAATGCCGCCTTATTCTTATGGCGGTGCAGAGAACGTACTGGATTGGTACAATTTTTCAATGAGATAGTAAATTTGAGGGGGAATTTGTGGGAGTCTTTCATGAGCAACGACGCGCGGTTCGGCATCGGAGTGGTTGGTTTCACCTCTCGTGTTCGATTCGAACAATGCATCACCCGAATATGAAGCGCGATGCGGGATCCGGAATCCGGCGGCCGCTTCGATACCGCTTCGATACCGCTTCGATGCCGCTTCCATTCCGGACCCATGCCGGGACGCATGGCGGTTGGATCGAGAAAAACAGCGCCGTCCATTATGGTCACTGTTCATGGATTACATTGGTTCCCCAACCGGATTCCGAACGATATTCCGAACAAGAATCTTTCACCTGATTTCCGAACCTGATTTCCGAACCTGGTTTCCGAAATGGAATCCGCACTGCTATACTGTTTTCCCAAACAGAAAGGAGCGAGCGATGAAAAGATCACTGCTGGCATGTGTTATCCTGTTGGCAGCCGGGGTGCAGGCGGCCACCGTACCTTTCACCATCTTGCACACCAATGACACGCATACCAGACTGATTCCGGCCGGTCTGGATCCGGAATGGGGCGGTGCGGCTCGTGTGGCGACGTTGATCGAGGCGGTTCGTGACGAGGGCGGCGATGTCGTGCTGCTGGATGCCGGTGACTGGAGTGAAGGGACGTTCTTTCACACCATCGCGGGTAACGGCTCGATCGATTTGAGACTCAAGGACATGATGGGATACGATGCGGTCACCATCGGCAATCATGACTACCTTTACTCACCCGGGTTTCTCGTGGACAAACTCCTCAACGAGGCGCCGGGATTCCCCCTGCTTCTCGCCAACGTGGACTGTACTGAGTATCCCGATCTGGAACCGTTGATTCAGCCGTATGTCATGTTCGAGTTGAGCGGCATCAAGGTTGGAGTATTCGGTGTGACCATCGATGAGTTCATTTATACCCAGTTTTTCGATCCGGTGGAGGTGACCGATCCGGAGGATACGGCCGAAGTGGTGATCGCCGAGTTGCGGGACGCTGGCGCGGATATCGTGATCTGTCTGAGTCATCTCGGCGATGACGGCGACGAGGATCTGGCCGAATCCGTCGCTGGGATCGACATCATCGTGGGCGGCCACTCTCACACTCGTTTCGATGAGGTGCGTACGTACATTGATCCTCTTGGCAACGAAGTGGTGGCGGTTCAAGCCGGATGTTGGTACCGGTTTTTGGGCCGCCTGGATTGTGAATGGGATACCGAGACAACCGTACTGACGGTGACTGATTACGGGTTGCTGCCGGCTGATGGCGCCGTCGCTGAGGAGCAGGCGGTCAAGGCACTTATCGATGCACAGGCGGCCCAGATCGAAGCGCTCTTCGGACCGGTGTTCGATGATGCGGTCGCCCAGACCGATATGGACCTTTATTCGTGGGAAAGCGAGATGCCGCTGGGCAACCTGGTGGCGGACAGTGTCCGTTACGGGCTGGAAGATGAAGGCTACGAACTCGATGCGGTACTCGTTTCGGGCAACTTTTTCGCCGATGATCTACCGTACGGAATCATCGACACCGCTGACGTGCTCGAGATGTATCCGTATGGATTCGATCCTTACCTGGGCAAGCATCTGTACATGTTGATCGGGCAAGTGGAAGGCTATTTCCTCAAGGTGGCCATCGGTCTCTATACAAGTATCGGCCTCCAGATGCATCTTTCCGGACTCGAGGTGGTTTACAATCCCGTGACGACTGATTATCCGGTGTTTCTGGTCAATGGTGCCCCCCTGGATGAAGATGCGTTGTACACCGTGGCTATCAATGATGTCGAGCTGGCCACCATCGAATATTTCGGTTTTGAACTGATGAACCAGGTGGATACCGGGCTGGAGTGCTGGCGCTTGATCACGGAGTATCTCGCCATGAATTCTCCGGTAACTCCGTCGATTGCTTCGATTGAAGGGAGGATGAGGTTTTCCGGTCCGGATCTGAGCGTCCCTCGGGAGGACATCCTGTTTGAACCGGCGGAACCTGCCGCCGGGCAGGTGGTTCGGATCAGGATGCCGGTCATGAACTACGGTGAGACCGCTGCGGCCGGAGCCACGATCGAACTTTACCGCGAGCGGACTCCTGATATTTATTGGGATGACGCCGCCTATGGAGAGGATACCCTGGTGGGCCGGATGGATCTGGCTGATTATATGCCGGCGTTCGGCGCAGGACCAACCTGGGTCGATTTCTTCTGGTCTTCCCAGGGAACGCAACCGGGCGAACGGCACCGCTTCTACGTGAAACTGCGTGATGTAGTGGATGCCGAGGACAATGCCGAATGGAATACCAGGAACAACCGGATTCCCACCCGCAGTGATGGTTTATTGATGGGGGATGGAGCCTTTACCACCGGTGTGGAACTGGTAATGCCGGCCGATTTCTATACTCCCGGTGATCCCTGCTACCTTACCGCCATTATTTCCAACGGCGGCGCTCTCATTTCGAATGGCATCGTGGTGGTGGTGCTGGAAGTTTTCGGCGAATATTACTTCGCTCCCTCCTGGGTGCGCTATGCGCCTCCCGAAAGCACCGGATTCGATAATTACCAGCTTGACCTGCCACCAGGTCAGATTGCGATGCAGGTGCTGCCTCGCTTCATCTGGCCCGATACCGGCGCTGATGCGCTGTCCGGACTTGTGTTTTACGGCGGTATCCTTACGGCGGAACTGGATGACCTGGTGGGCGCCTTGGGACAGGTTTCCTTTGGCTTCGGCCCCACCCGTTTCTGATCCATTCGCGCCAGGGATACCCTCACGATGCACGGACCTGGTTCTATTCCACTCCGCGTCGGCTTGGTGGGAGTGGGCGATATCACATCGCTTCACTTCGAGGCGTACCGCCACACCGACCGGGCCGGGATTGTGGCCATCTGCGACGTGGATAGGGACCTGCTTGAGCGGAGGCGGCGGGAATGGAACATAGAATGGGTAACGACCGATTACCGGATGTTGCTCGACGATCCGAGCATTGACATCATCGAGGTGAACACACCGCATGTCCTGCACAAGGACATTGTTGTGGAAGCGCTGGCGGCGGGCAAGCATGTGGCCTGCCAGAAACCACCCGCCACGACCTTGAGCGATTGCGCCGCAATCATCACCGCCGCCGAAAGCGCCGCGGCTGGAGGGACGCGTTTTCGTGTGCTGGAAAACTTCGTCTTCTATCCTCCGTATGTCATGGCGAAGCAGCTCATCGACCAGGGTGAGATCGGTGTGCCGCTGGCCATCCGGTTGAAACTCGGCACCGGGCTCTTCGGATCGCGTTGGATACCATTGAAAACGGAACTATGGCACCTGCTTGAGAGTGAACGCGGGATTGGGCAGGCCATCTTCGATGATGGTTATCACAAACTTTCCATGGCTATCCACCTGTTGGGTGAAATCGAGGCGGTCCAGGGCTATATCGATCGCACCTTCGTGTATATCGACGAACCGGCTCAGTTGATATGGCGTTATTCCCGATGCGATGCACTGGGCAGCTTCGATACCGCCTTTTCTCCAAACCTGTACACGGCGTCGCCATACTTTCCGGCAGATGAACGCATCGAAGTCACCGGAACGACCGGAACGATCATACTGAACTGCTGTACGGCGCGGATCTCTGACGATCCACCGCTGGTGTTGCACAAGGACGGGCGCCGATTGCTGTTCGACGATCTGGAGACCGACTGGCAAGCCGGCTTCACTGCCGCCATCGGCGATTTCCCCGCCGCCATTCTCGAGAATCGTGACACGCTCATCTCGGCTCGGCGCGCCACCGATATTGTGCGATTCGCTTACGCGCTGATACTTGCCGCCCACACCGGGCGGGAAGTGAGGCCGGCGGACCTGGACGATGCCATGGTGCGGTCTTTGCTGCAACCTGATGAGATGTCGATTGAGCGGAATGGTCATGCATCCCGGAGCTAAGCGGCCGCGCCGCCGGCTGGCCTGGCTGGCTGGTCGGGCCGGCACGGTGGCGGCCCGTCTGCTGATGAAACGCAGCAATCGTTTCCTCGCTGCCTTGTTCAAACAACTGGATCGTCTGCAGAAGCGCTTGTCCGCCGGTGACGGCCCGCAGCCCATGGCCGAACTGGCCAGCCTGTTCCGGGATGATCCACGCGGCGCCGGGGCGATACGCCGCATGGTGATCGATGGACAGACCCACTTGTTGCAGGCACTGCTGCGAGGGATGACTCTCCATCATTCGGGGCGATCAGGTGGCGGCCTGCCTGTATTCAACCGGTGGGCGAGGGGTGTCCCGTGTACCGTGGCCGTAAGCGGTCACTCGGGGGCGATCGGTGACGTGGCTGCGGCGTATGAGCGTCAGGCCAATTGCACTGTCTACAGAATCGGTTCTCCACGTGACGCCGGACCCCAGATCCAGGCTCTAGAATACAGGGGCGGCGTGGAAGAACTGGACATACTGGCCGA
>JAFGDC010000456.1 GCA_016932295.1 candidate division CSSED10-310 bacterium | reverse complement strand
GACGGCGTGCGGTTCACCGTCGAGGTGGCAGGTGAAAACGATACGCGCAAGGTGTTCGATCGACTCGTCGATCCCAAGCACCGAGCCGGGGATCGTCCCTGGCAGGATGTATCGATCCTGCTCGGCAATCTGCGGCGGGATCGCGATCGTATCATACTGCGCACCTGCCTGGGTCCGAAACGGTCTTTCGACTGGACCGCAAGCGGGTGGGCCGATCCCCTCCTCTCCCCGGAATCGTCACCTCCGACGGCACGAAGACCGCGCGGCATAGACATGACCCGGAGCGCCGCCTATGCAGCGGGAGAAACCGAATTGGGAGTATTCTTCAATTGCGATCCTCTGCCCTATGCCACAATCCATGGTGAACGGGAGAGCGAGGAACTGCGGCGGCGCTTGAGCGCCGAGTTGCTGGCCGAGACGCTGCCAGACGGCACCCCCATTTTTCATTCCATTCTGCCCAGGCAGGCAGTGCACCGTGGTCCCCATGTCGAAAGAGCGCCGCACCTGCTGCTTCGGCCACGGCGATACCTGGTCATACCGGATGACCGGCACGCCGAGGCGATCATCGAACCGGCGCGACTGCGAACCGGCACGCACCGTTCCTTCGGCGTGTTCATCGCCTGGGGCCGGGATATCCAACCAGGCCGCATCGCCGGGCTGACCCTCGCCGACCTCGCTCCCACCATCCTCGCCTACCTCCTGCAGGTGCGCACCGAAAGTGATGGCGGGATTGCCCGGGGATTGTTCACGCCGGGAATCATTCCGGAGCATCTCGCGATGGCGGTGGAACCACCGGCACCGGATGCCGGGATGCTCGATCCCGTTGCCGGCGGCGAACTGGAACGGCGCCTGAGTGATCTGGGATACCTGTAACACATGAAAAACCAGCAACCGGCGCGCATAGTGGTTATTGCGGATGACCTGGTGGATCTTGCCGGGGCAAGCCTGGGCGCGCTGCGGGCCGCCTATCCGGATGCCGAAATCATCGCGGCGGCTACGGTCGAGACGGAACGCACCCTGCGCCGCTCCGGCTTCCCCCAGGTGGCGACCTTCGGCATCACCGGTCCGCGCCGGACCGGACGCGCCGCGCTGCTCGATGAACTGGCCCCGGATCTGCTGGTGCTGATAGGAGAACGGTCGCTGTTCAGCGTGCCGGCGGCGTTCCTGTTCACGCGCCGGCCACGGATAGTGGTCACCGGCGCCGGCGGGTTCGAACCGTTCACATGGTGGTCACGAGCCGCCGGATGCCTGCTCCGGGCAACCTTGCTGGATGCGCTGCTGCTGGCGGCACTGCCGTTTCTCTGGATGGGAATAGCAGGCCGTCTTCTGTGGGAGGAGTTGCGCGCATGCGCGGCGCCGCCGGAACCGGTCTCCGGTTTTGCCACGACTCCGCCGGAACGGCCGGGCTTGAGTATCATCATACCCAACTGGAACGGCGCCCGACTGGGAGTGCTGGAACCCTGCCTGCGTTCCCTGGCCGCGGTACCCGGCGTCCCGGAAGGAGACATTCAGGTCGTCGTAGCCGATGACGGCAGCGATGACGAAAGCCTCGATCTCTGCCGCCGGCACCTCTGGGTGACGGTGGCGGCGTCGGTTGAAAACCGGGGATTCATAGCGGCCGCCAACCTGGGCGCCGAGCATTCCACCGGTTCATACCTGCTGTTCCTCAATAACGACATGGAAGTCGAACCCCACGCTATCGAGTCCCTCCTGGCGGAGGTTCGTGGCTCATCCGCGGTGGCCGCGGCACCCCGACTGTACAGCCGTGACGGCCAGACAGTGCAGTGGGGTTTGACCATGGGCGGAATACTCGAAGACCATCTGTATTTCTGGAACGAACTGGAGAACCGATTGGACGGACTGGTCGAAATACCACTGCCGGCGGCTTACGCCGTCGGCGGGTGCCTGTTGGTCAGACGCGAATGGTTCAGGCGGCTGGGAGGATTCGATCGACTGTATGAACCACATACCTGGGAGGATATCGACCTTTCATACGGTATCTGGAAGCTGGGAGGACAGGTGCGGTATGTTCCCGGCGAGGGCGTGCGACACCGCGGCCACGCTTCCATCGGCGTGCGTGAGGGTAGAGATCGCATGGCCCGGCTCCATGTCAGGAATCAATACCTCTTTTTTTGGAAAAATGTCGGCGACCGTGATCTCGTGCTGCGGCATCTGCTCAAATTCCCCCGCCAGGTCGCCAGCCGCATCGTCGCGGGTGATCGCAACTATGCACTGGGCGCATTCGGCGCCTGGCGACGGATCGGTCCGGCCATGTCAGCGCGACGCATCATGCGGGCACTCAGCCGGCATTCGGACCGCAGCGTACTCCGGCAATCGCGGATGCCGTACGAACACCGGGCGGCGAAGCAGATGGAACGTCTGCCGATCCTCGTCCTGACCGACGATCTCAACAGGTTCGGCGTTACCGGTGGAGCGGAATCCCGATTGTGGGATGCACTATTGGAACGACTCGACCCGCATCTCGCCGGCTTCATCAGGAACGGTGCATGGCAGGCGCCGGCTCACCTGATTGACCGAATCACCGCACTGCCCATGCCGAATCGGGCGGACGGCTATCATCCACTGGCATTACTGCCACCACGGGCGCTCCGGCGGTTCTCGACAGCCTTCGATGATCGTCTCAAGACAGTCTGCCAGCAAATGCAACCAGCAACAACGGTGATCCACGGTCTCTCCATGGCGCTCTATGCATACCATGCAGGGAATACCCCTGTAACGGTCGTGGTGCCGCTGGACGATCCCCTTCTGCCTCATCTCCTGGCCGGTACCCGCCAGGTTCGGCTGGAACGTTTTTTCAGCACTGTGCAGGCCCGGCGGATGCGCTTCCTGGTGGCCCATCCCGGCGCCGCCGCCAGACTCCGGAACATGCTTCCCGGAAGCGAAGTGGTCAGCCTGCCTGATGCGTCGGCGGAGAGGGTGGCACGCGAGGTACTGGTGCAACTGGCCCGGGCCAGAAACGTCAAGATGGAGAAAGGCTACCTGTCCTGAGACTGTTGTTGGATGGTTCGTGGATGGTTCGTGGATGGTTCGTGGATGGTTCGTGGATGGTTTGTGGATGGTTCTCAGATGAGGCCAAGGATAAAAGCCAGACCGGAAACCATGCGTTTCACATCGGCCAATGAGCCTATGTCCAGCAAGCGGTCCCTGAAATAGGCGGGGCGCAGGTAGAAGCCGCGGTAGGCGCGGCGGATCATGCGACGGACGGCATCGGATGATCCATAGGCGCGGGGGACATATCCCACCGCCGGCAGGAATTTAGCGCCGCGCTGCCGGTCATCGTATCGCGTCACGCTGATCCATCCCGCCGCGAGGCAGTCCTTGTAGAAGGGCGTTCCCTCGGCGGGATAGGCTGGTTGAAAGGCTGCGTACGTGCAACCCAGGCTCGCGGCGAAGGAGATGGTGCGGCGGCCTTCGGCGGGAGTCTCCCCCGGCAGGGCCAGGATGAAGGAACCAACCGTTTCGACCCCCTGCGCCGCGCACAGTCCGGCGGCCCGGCGGCTCTGGTCCAGGGTGATGCCCTTGTGAATGCGGTCCAGCAATGCCTGCACGCCCGACTCGAAACCGATGAACACACTGAACAGGCCGATTTTCTTTGCCTGGGCGAGAAGATCCTCGTCGATGCTGTCGGCGCGGGCGCGGCATGTCCAGGTCAAATCGAATCCGGAAGCGTCGAGCGCCGCGCAGAACTCATGCAACCAGCGAGGTGAACCGAACAGGTCCTCATCGTAAAAAACCAGTTCCCGAACGCCGTGCTGTTCCACCAGGCGGCCGATTATCTCCATGGTGCGACGCACCGACTGCTGTCGGTACTCCCTCAGCAACCCGCCGGCACGGATGCAATAGGTGCAGCGCGACCACAGGCAACCTCGGGAAGCCACCAGGTTTATGGAGGGCAGCCGGCGGTTGCCGTACGGTTCCGGCGCGTACCCTGAAAAATCGAGGTGATGCCAAGCCGGCATGGGCAGGTTGTCCAATTCATGTATCTGAGCGACGGTGACGGCCGAATCATCTCCCTGGAACAGCACGCCGGTGTGCGGTTCCGGGCGCGGTCCACCGGCGAGGTGAGCGGCCAGCGACCGGATCGCGTCCTCACCTTCGCCGACCACCACGGCATCGAGTCCGGGACATGCCCGCAGCGTGTCATGGGGAGCCACCGTGGGGTGAGCGCCGCCCATGACCGTGAACACATCGCCGGCACGATCCTTGACACCATTCACTATGCGGGCGGCGCGCGCGGCGAACGGACTCAAAACGGTCAGCCCGAAAAGCTGTGGTGACCATGCCGCCACATCATCGATGACCGACTGCACATCGCGGCCGTCCAACTGGGCATCCACGAAACGGACATCCCAGCCCTCCTCTTCGAGGACAGCGGCGATATAGAGCAGGCCGAGAGGCGGCAGCAGGCCGCGCACCGGATGCCGGCGCTGTACCCGGCGATCCTGGGACGGAGGGACGAGCAGGTAGGCTTTCAAGGCTGACATTGCATATCCGTTTCCGAGTGATCGCGCTGCCGGACGAGCTTGTCCGGTTCACCAATAGTAGCGCTCCTGATCCAGGGCCGGCAAGTGAAGCTTCGCCGGTGGAGCCGTCGCGGCGCCAGGTCCCGGCCGATTTTCGCCGCGCGTTTCTGCGTGCGGCCACGATGGAGCGCCGCTGGACACCCACTGTCGCGCGGGGGCATGGAAAAACATCCGGAGTTATCTGCACGAGGTTTCCATGCCGGTTCCGCTGACGGCCGGGCGGGACAACCGGTCGCCATCGCGAGCCGACGGCCAAGGAAAGACAGGCGGGCATCGATCCGCTCGCGCTTTACTTTTGCGAGGTTGATAGTATAGAAAAAGAGATGCACTCAACGCGGCATAAAAGGAGGAAAAACATGTCTGGACACAGGGGAATCGTTGCACTGGCAGGGGTGGTCTGTATGTGTGCGGCGATGGCGGCAGGCGCTGCCGAGACAGCGGAAAAACCATTGCTGATGAGATGTTACGAAGCCAACCGAGAGGCACAGGATGAACTCCTGTCACCGCGGTTTCTGTACTCGACCAAGGAACTCAAGGGGGTCAGGTACTGGATCGTGCAATTCTCGGATCGGGTTTCCGCCAGAACGGTCGAGACCCTGGCGGACAATGGTCTGGAAGTGATCGACTACGTACCGGAAGGCGCCTACCTGGTAAAGGCTTCAAAAACCCAGGCGGATGCCTGCGCCAGAATAGCCGGACTGAGCAGGATCGTACCCTTCCAACCGGCGTTCAAGGTGAATCCTGAGCTGCTGACCGGCGGACGGGGAGAACGTTTCACTCCCATCCTGCTGTGGTGTTTTCCGGACGAGCCGGTGAAACCGGTGCGGCGGATACTGGACACGTATGGCGTGCGGATGTCCACACATGCCGAATATGATGGCATGCGATTCTTGTTACTGGCGCCCTCGATAGTCCTGGATGACCTGCTGGTCGAGTTATGCAGACTGGCCGAGGTGCGTTGGGTCGATTATGCGCCGAATTGGGAATTGTGCAACGATTACACCTATTGGCTCATGCAGAGCGGCCCGGATGCCGGTTTCGCGACACCCATTTTCGATCAGGGAATCCATGGCGAAGGTCAGATTGTCGGACTGGCGGACACCGGGGTTGATATCGACATGTGTTACTTCTGGGATTCGACACAGGGGCTTCCGGACGAGACGGTAAACCTGTTGCAGCGCAAGGTCATCGCATACCATTCCCTGATCGATCCGAACGATTATGACGGCGATCCGGGCACCCATGGCACACATGTCTGCGGCATCCTGACCGGTGACGACTTCCTGAATCCACCCGGCACACACGACACCGGCGACGGCATGGCGCCCGCCGCACAGGTG
>JAFGDC010000455.1 GCA_016932295.1 candidate division CSSED10-310 bacterium | reverse complement strand
CGATTCAGTTCGATCAGCACCGGATCAACCGCCCGCATCGCGCTGGCCGGCGATGGCACGCGACTCTCCACGAGCACCGGCATCTCCTCCGGCGTGATCCGCTCGAAGATGAGATCACTCTCCTCCAGGGCTTTCCTGTACCACCGCGCCGCCGCCTCCCGATCGCCCGCACGTGCAGCCGCCGCCGCCAATGGTGCGAGCTCGTGCAGGTTATGGACCACCCCGGCGGGGATGTCCTGGTGCGACACCTGCCGCTGCCGCGCCGGAATCATGGCCGCCACCTCGCATCCCGCCGCACGGGCCTCCCTGATCCAATCGCGGTAGGTGGTGATGAACCGCGACAAGCGCTCGCGCCGGACCATGGTCTGCCGCCGCTCCATGACCGCCACCCGAGCCGCCACGTCGAACAGCGCCCAGGAATGCACCAGCCGATACCTGTGCAACAACGCCATCCGTTCCACATCACTATAGAGCCGCAATTCCGAACCGTTGAATCCAGCGAACCCGATGAGTACCAGGTCAGCCCCGTAAGCGGCGGCCCGCAGCCGCCAATCACGGTATCCCTGGGTGATCGAGTAACCCGGCACGCCGCAATTGACGACCTCGACCGGACAGCCGGCGCCACGGCACAGTTTTTCCAGGCGGCGCGGCCAGGTTTCCGCCTCCCGCACCCAGACAGAAAATGTGGTGGAATCGCCAAAACAGGCCACCCGAAAAGAGCCATTTCCGGGTTGCATCGTGAATGCCGGACCGCGCCGTCCGTGCTCGTTGATAGTAAACTCATAGGAGGTTTCCGGCCACGGGTGGCGTGGCGGTTTCGCGACCCGCGCGGTGTCGAAGCCGGGCACGAGGCTCCAGATCAGATCCGGATCGCGCCGCAGGGCACGATGCTGCAGCATGTTGCCGAACAGCACATTGTCATCCCGCGTGCCACCCCACAGGCGAAGCGAGGCTTCCACCGCCAGGAGAATCATGATCAACGCCATCAAACTGAACAGAATCCGTTTCGGCAGGCTCATGACATCATTTTATACCCGGTGGTGGTGATGAAACCAGCGCCGGCCCATGCTACCGGGCTTCCCGGGAATCCTTGATATACATTACCGAGTTGTTGCAGCGCATGTCGATATGAAACAATTCGGTTGCCCTGACGATCTCGCTCAATCGCTTGTAACCATAATTGAGTGGCGAAAATGACGTGTGGTTCGAGATGAATTGCCCGACCATGCCCAGCGATGACCAGCCGTCATCATCGGCGGTCTGCTCCGCGGCGTTGCGCAACAGATTCACGAGACCGGCATCGCCGCGCAATTCATTGCGGGTTTTCTTGTTATCCTGGCGCTTGCTGGGTTGTTTTTCATTGCTGGTCTCGGCCGAATATTCAAGGTTTTCCGTGTAGATGAAACTGGAACAGGCGTTCACGAACGGCAGCGGAGTTTTCTTCTCGCCGAAACCGTACACCTTCACTCCATTGGTGAGGATACGCATGACCAGTGGAGTGAAATCGCTGTCGCTGGTCATCAGGGCGAAACCATCCAGACCCTGGGTGTAAAGCAAATCCATGGCGTCGATGATCATGGCCGCATCGGTGGCGTTCTTGCCCTGGGTATAGGCGAACTGCTGAACCGGCTTGATGGCGAATGGATGGAGCATGGACTCCCATCCCTTCAGATTGGAACTCTTCCAGTTGCCATAGGCGCGGCGAATATTGGTGATACCGTACTTGGCCAATTCGTTGAGGACTCCCTCGATGGCATTGTAATTGGCGTTGTCGCAGTCGATGAGTAAGGCGATGTTGCGATCCTTTTCCATGTCGCTCCCTTCGGTTGTGGTGACAGGAGTGTAGTTTTCCAGGTGCCGGAGGCACAATGCAAGTGTCTCACGGGTGAGTGAAAAAGTCCATCGGCGGGTCGTCGCCGGTCGCTTCAGGCACCAGCGGAACCCGGCGAGTGAAGGGCTTGGTCAGGGACCGAACCCCCACTCCACTATTGCCATGGCGCCGAAAAGATCGTTCATTTCGGTGTTGAGCATGGCACCGTACAGGTAAATCCCCGACAAAGAGTCATTGCCGGTATCGGGCCAGGAAAAAGCCGGAATGACCTCCACCGCCGTCGTGCCGGTGGCGATATCCATCGCACAGTAGTCGAAGCCCACTGCATCCGGCGGATGATGATAGATCCAGCCGGGCCAGAACCAGTACTCGCCAAAGACATCCAGGACAAAACAGACCGGCACATCCGCCATCGGCTCCGACGGATTGTCGACCAACCCGGTGGCATGGAATGTTTGTCCGGGCCGGATGTAGCGGGGCATATCGATCCGCACTCCGCATTGCCATACCGGCACCGCGCCCACCAGGGTCATGGCGGGCAGGAACTTGTCGATGAAGGTGTTGATCGTGGCAACCCTGACTTCATCGTCCGAACCTGCCGGCACCCGGCCCAGTTGTTCCAGTGAAAGACCGGTGGGCCCCTTAATGCCTAGAGGATTGTAGTTCCAGATTACCAGATCGGCGAAGCGCCCCGGCGCCACCGAACCGGAGGACTCCTCCATGCGCGCCGTGTAAGCCCCCCAGAAGGTCATGGCACACAATGACTGCTCCACCGACAACCGCATGGGATTGGTAGGCGACTCCGGGGTAAGACCTAGCGGTCCGTATGCCTTCCCCACGTAGTAATCCGGCGGCCGCACCACCGGTTCACCGGTGAGATTACCGACCCAATCACTGGGATCGATCTCCACCGGAGTGCGCGCCGCCGCCGCGATGATGGTTATCGCCGGGCGGGGATCCCGGACTGAAGGAGGATCGGTGTCCAGTGTGAACGGGATATCATGATCCAGGAACATCGGACAGGGCATGGCGTGATGCGTCCTGGGTCGCCAGGGCACCCCACGCCAGAAGGAGGCAAAGCCGCCATTGGAGATTTCCCACAGTTCCTGCGCGTACGGGAATCCGTTCGTCAGAAATGCCTGGCCGTCAAGGCCCAGTAAGGCAGGTTGCAGCGAGAACACGACATTACGCGAAGCCGCGGGCACCCCCTGATTGAGCCCGCCGGTTCCCATCAGATCCGCCAAGGCATTGGAGGCAAAATGTAAGATGTGCTCAACCCGGAACCGTTCGTTCTCGAAAACCGTCCGCACCAGGGACAGGTCGGCATCCTCCGGCACCACCGTCCGCCAATGCTCCGGCAGGTCCTCCCAGGCAGCCGGAAAGGATGTCACCTCATCGCGGATCTGTTTGATACCGTGCACCCACAAGTCCACCGCCCCGTCTCCAAGGCAATGGGACACGGTCTGGGCAGGCATGGATACGCCGTCGGCGGCAGCCATGGAACGCTCGAACCAGATCTTCGCGATGGCGGCCAGTGTTCGCTTGTATCCATCATTGATCTGGTCCACCAGGTTGACCAGTTTCGCGGCCATCTCCGCTGGCTGATCCACCGGCGGTTCTCCGAAGACTTCCAGTTCGACATGATCCAGATTCGCCAGATCGGCGCGCAGCACTTCCTCGTCGATCACACGATCCAGGAAGGTCGTGACCCCTTCCCTGAAAAACGACCAATCCTCAGCCAGAGCGCTGTTGTGGAACGGTGAATCAGGATCGGATTCCCGCACCAGCCAATACAGGCCGGCCGACTCCCGGCTGGTAAACACCTGTTCCTGGAGATTGGACATGGTCAGGAGTCCGAAGCTGTGATCATAAAACGTAAGCTGATTGCCGGCCTCATCCTGGGTCAGGTGCTCGTCCGTGATCCTCGCCTTGGGCATGAGCGCGCTGGAACATATCGTCCTGGCGCCGGTTCCGCCGTCCAGTTGTATCTTCCAACCCAACCACCGCACCCAGCCGGGATACTCGGGATGGTCCGGCGCCGGTTTGAGCCGCTCCATATCGTTGTCCGCGGAGTCATTGCAGGCCAGCCGCAGCACATCCCCCACCTCTCCGGCGTTTTCGATGTAGTAGTACAATCCCACGCGGAGATTGAAAGGCGCTTCCACCTCGCCGCCACCGGCCCAGGCATGGTCGTACGACAGCGCTTCATACGATTCGAACTCCTGCAGATTGGAAGCCCGCCGATAAAACATGATGTCGTTCACCGCCGTCAATCCATGACGGTGACACCAGGCGGCCAGGCGGCGGCGATGCTCCATGCACTCCGCCACGGTGGGCGTCTCGATGACGAAAGATGACAATGCATCCCGCATTACATAGTGCTCGGCATAACCGCTCGGCCGCCACAGACCCGCCACCGGGTCATGAAAATACTCGATGAGACCGCGTTCAGCACCGTTATACCAGTTGGTGCCATGCGGATTGCCGGGATCCCACCAGCCATACCCGACAGCATCATCCCCTGACACTTCGCCCCAATATGCAGCAGCGGCGGCCCAATCCTCCTCGGTAATGCATTCCACCAGCGAACGGAAAAACGGGGTGACGACAACCGTCCCGGGATCCTCGAATGCTTCTTCGGCCAGTTCGGTGAAATATGGATGACCGGATATGATGCCGGCTGCCTGATTCACCTGGATGATCAGAAACGGAACATACCGCATGTCGCCCGGATTGCCCACATCGGTCACGATGTCAACCGGGAACGGCGGCGCCAGCGCCGCCAGAGAAGCATATCCCGGCGCGGCGGCATCCAGTGTGAATTCCCACGAATCGCCACTCTCCGGCGCCGGCGGCGTGACCGTCAGCACATCGATATCCGTGAAACTGCCGCCCAGATCATCCCGCTGGTGGCAGTTGAACTCTTCGAGCACCTTCGAGTTATACCAGCACGCCTGGCCGCTGGTATGCACCAGCACCACCGGCACAACCTCGTAATCCACCGCCGGCCAGGTCGAAGGATCCGAATTACAGGGATCCGGCGGAGGAGCTACGGGAGCGGTGGCGCCGAGACCAATGCGGTTGAGGAGATAGATATCATTATAGGTGTTTACAGTGCAGTCACCACCCGGTTCGAACAGGTAGGTTTCGGTGGTAAGGCTGCCGGCCGGAGCATCGTCGATTTGTGTGTACCAGAAACCATGCATGTACATACTGGTGATGCCATTGTCCGCGAGATGCCGGTTCGCGTCCGCAACCATGGCCCAGAGCGCCTGGCGGACACAGACCCGCTCCCAGGTCTCGGTATCCGTGTAATATGCCGGATCCCCCACGTCAGCCCAGAATCCGAAGGTGTCACCGGGCGCGGGCAGCTTCTTCGACCAACTGGTGACATGAAAATGGTCGTCTGCCAGACCCGCGGTCACCACCGCGCCCGCCAGATCCAGCGGCGACAAATCAGCCAACAGGGATTCGGCGACTCCTTCCTCCCTCCAATACTGCACAATGGCATCGATAGTCACGCCGGGGGGCGGCATGGTATCGGTCGAGGTCAATTCAGGATAGGCGGAAACCGGCTGGGCGGCCTGACCGCCGCCGGGCGCACCGGGCAACCTCGGATACACCGCCGCGATGACACCGTCGGTTGGATCCATCAACACCGCATGCAGTACATAGAAGCGACAGCGATCCTGCGTATCATCGTCAGCCAGTGCCAGCCAGGGATCAACGGTGAGAATCCAGCCGTTGTACAAGCAGCGGATCCGCTGCTCAGCCACATTCCCAGCCTGCGCCGGCTGTCTGCAATGAAACGCCATGACCGCCAGCAGGCAAATCCCAACCTTGCCCAATCCAACAATCCGTGCATGCATTTCATCTTCCTCCCTGAATCGGTTTTTTCCGCGGCTCAGGCGCCGCCGATCGATACCCTCCCCTCCCCGCGCAACGCATCCCATTTCACGATAAAATCCCGGAGATGGCCATGTCCTTCATCGACCAGGGTCTCCACATACGATCTCAACCGCACTTCCTCATCGTCGGCCTGATCCGCCGGCAGTTGACCACAAAAGCGCACCGTTTTGAGCCAGACGAGAAACGTCGTGAGGGCATCGCATTCATTGTACGCAACGATGCGCGACATTTCGCCCGCCCGCCACAGATCCACCACACCAGCGCCGTCCGTGTCGATCTTGCCCGGCACCCTGGCGGCACAGGCCAACTGATGCAACGACGGCACGGCACGACCCCAACCGCCGTAGATCAGTTGGAGATCCACCACCCAATCACTGCCGCGGGCAAAATAGTCCCGGCCCTCCCATGGCTTGTTCGGCCGCCGGCAAAACTCCGGCGCCACCACGCCGCAGGCGGCGGCCCGTTGCACCAGGATGGGCAGGTCGGCATTGAACAGATTGTAGCCCACAAGCTGCGGTTCGGACTTCCCCATGCCATCCAGGAATCGCTGCAGCAGTTCCTTTTCAGGCATGGGGCCATCACCGAAGCGGGGCAACGCCACCAACTGATGGGTCACCCCGGTGCCAGCGACCTTCCGCACCAACGCCGCCACCGAAATCACCCGGCACAATACCGTCTTAAGATACGGCTGCGGATCTTCCTCGGTGGCGCCGCCCTCCTGAAACATGCGGGCGAGCACATCCTCGTCAGCCATCTCCTCACCCAAGCCGTACACCCGGCGCCCCGTGGCAACATCAGGCGCCCACTCGGCATCGATCGCCCATAGCTCGCGGTTGATGCACCTGATCATCATAACTCCTCGATTTGTCTCGATTGTTCATTAAAGAGTATAGCAACTTGCCACAATATCTAAAAGTGTTACCACCGAAGCCGCAGAAACGATGGCATGGTGGCGACACGAGGGACAAGGCACGCGTAACAGCCAGACCATGAACGTACTGTGATGAAGCCGAAACCGGGAAAAGACGACCGCGCACCGCGCTAAATCGACAGGGGACGCAAGTAGTGACCCCGGGCAGGTTCGGGTAGGTGGGGAGATGCAGACAAGATCAGCGAGTGCGAGCGGCACACCGGTAACAACTGAATCTATTGGCTATCAGGCACCATCCCGTTGCTTCCTGAAAGCGGCCAGGACCACCGGCGACAGCACCGGTGCGAGGTGAACCGCTAGTTAAAACCGAAGGCCGCCATGTTCACGTTGCTGACGAGTTCATGCGTTTCAGGATCCATGAGCGCCGCCCAGAAACGCAGGCCGTAGGCGGTGCCGGCGCCGGTAGGCCAGATGAAGTCGAGAATGTCCATCCCGGTAGTGGTGTACCCATCGTATGCGAGGGTTTCAAAATCCAGCGACACAGACCAGCTCGGCCAGAAAAAGTAACTCGCGGGTAAGCCCAGGGCACTCAGATCGAGAATGACGTACGTGTTCAATTCCCTGGCGACGGACTGGTTATCGACAGTCAGCGTTAAATGGAAGCGATCACCGGCCCGGTAAATCCGCTTGTTGAGCGTCAGCTCAACATACAGATCCCCGGGAGTGGGCGAGATCGCGGGAGTGGGGCTGCCCGCGGGTGTCGGGCTGGGAGTGGCGGAGAAGGTCGGGTGGACCGTGGGAAGACCAGTGGGAACCATGGTGGAGACTGGCGTGAAGGTCGGAGTCCGGGTGGGGCTGAGGGTCGCGGTCGGCGTAAAACTTGGGGGAATTGAATAGGTGATGGTGGGAGCGAGGGTAGGCGGATAGGTCGACTCCTGGGTCGGACTGCACGTCGGACTGAAGGTCTCCGTTGGACTTGGTGTTGCCGTCCTGGTTGGAGTGGCGGTCGGTGAAGAAGTGCTGGTTGGCGGGATGGTTGGCGAACTGGTGGACGTTCGGGTCGGACTCAGGGTCGCCGTCGGGCTGCGGGTAGGTGTAAGCGTCGACGTCCGGGTCGGTGTCGATGTGTTGACAGTGGGCGTCAGCGTCGGGCTCCGGGTCGGCGTCAGCGTCACCGTCGGGCTGCGCGTAGGTGAACGCGTCGG
>JAFGDC010000454.1 GCA_016932295.1 candidate division CSSED10-310 bacterium | reverse complement strand
TCTGGATCGATTCCAGTTCTGGCGCTTCAACCACCTGGCGCGTCCCCGGCCCATGCCGGAAAGTTTCTATGCCGCGCCGCTGCTCACCATCAGGCCCACACAGGCGGGCCGGCAGGCGCTGTACTACCGCATCGCCGGACTGGGATTGCGCCTGACGGCCGATCTGCCGGTGCATATCCAACTGCAGTGCCTGCGGCTCCTGTCAGTATTGATAGGTACATTGACCATTGCAGCCGCGTGGATGGCGTTGAAACACGCGGCTCCCGACCAGTGGACAGCGATCGCCGCCATGGCAGTGATCCTGTTCAATCCGCAGGTCTCTTTCATCTTCTCCTCGGTCAACAGCGACATCCTGCTGAACTGCTTCGCCGCCTGCACCTTCTGGATGCTGTTCAGTTGGCTGTCCACCAACCGTCCGGAACGCGCCGTCCTCATGCTTGGCTGCATCGCGGCGGCCATTCTTACCAAGCGCGCCGGTCTGCTCCTGCTGGCGCCGGCGGCGACGGCGGCGTTGCTCCAGTTGATCCGGCGTCGCGGGCGGCGCAGCCTGGCAGGAACCGCGCTGCTGGTGGAATGGATCGTCTTCACGGGTTTCCTGGTGGTGCCACGCGTCGCGCCGCACGCCTACCGCCGTCTCCTGCTCCTCATCGCCGACCAGTTCACCCTGGCCGGAACAGCGCCGGCGGCAAGCCAGGTGGATTGGAGCCTGTTCTTCACCGTCCTGGGCAAAAGCTTCCTGTTCAACGCCGGGTGGCTGCTGCACCCTGCGCCGAAGTTCTATTACCTTGCCTGGGGAGGTATCTATCTCGCGACCGGCGGCACTCTCGTGTTTCACCTGGCGACCAGGCGGCTGCTTGCCGAACGGTTCGGGGAGCGCATACTCGTCGCCCTGGCGATGATCGTCACCGTTCTTGGCGCGGTGGTGCTCACGTATGGTCGCAGTCAGGCGCTGGCGCAAGGCCGCTACCTGTTTCCCGCCCTGGTCCCCATCGCGCTCCTTACAGGCCGTGGCCTGGCGCTGCTGCCGCCGAAGATCGGCAAAAGCTGTCTCATCCTGCTGATGGCGCTCGACCTGGGAGCCATGATCGTCACGATCCGGGCGTTCCACCTGTAATCAGGCAGCGCGAATCCAATCCAGCACGCCGCCAAGATTACTGGCGATGCAGCTCCAAGACGAGTTCCCGATGCTCGGCGTTGATCATCTCCATGCGGTCGACAGGCACATAACCCTGCAGCCTGGCGGTGATGCGGTGCTCGCCCTCAACAACGGCTTTGATGATGGCCGGCGCAAGCACCTGGTCACCACCATCCAGACAGATCAAGGCACCCGGCGGCGAAGTCATGATCTTGACATCAACCAACGATACTTCCGACAGCATCCGGTCCACCCTGATTACACTGGTGTCGTCATCAATCGTCACGGTGCGGGTCGCCGGTTTGAAACCATCCATGTGGAGACTCACCACATGGCGGCCGTAATCCAGATCACCGAGGGTGATCTCTCCACTTGAGGGGATTCGCCCCTTGTGGCGGCTATCCACAGAGACATCGGCGCCGGGCGGCGCGAGCAGGCGCAGGCGGCCGTTGCGCCTGGTCGAAACGAGGTGGGCGGCGAGTCGGACATTGTCAGCTTCACCAAGTTCGACTATGTCCATGAAGGGTTTGAAGCCGTCCTTCTCGACCTCTATACCATACTTCCCGATCGCCAGAAGGGTGTGAAACGTACCGTCAGCCCTGATTTCCCCGGCTGCCTCACCATTGATTTTGACAGTCGCGCCAGGCTCGCCTTCCATCAACTTGACGATTCTGCGTTCGGAGAGTTTCCGCAGATCCGCGCGCACCACCGTGCTGGTGTCCGGATCGTGCCGCACGTCCTCCCAGTGGAAAGGAAAACCAGGCGCCGACACCTCGATCCAATGCTCTCCAGCCGGCAATCCATTTACCACCAGTTCCCAATCATCACCAGCGGAAGGCTGATTACAGGATCCCATGACCTTCCCATCAATGGTCACATGGGCACCCAATTGGTTACAGCGCACGATGATCGCGTCACCGGCGGGCATGAGATACAGCATGATATCCCGGTGATCGCCCCGGTCCAGTTGCACCGTCTGCCCGATCCCGCGAAAAGCATGCTTCTCCCCTGCCAGCCGCACTTCGCCGGCGGGGATTTCCGCAAGCACGCACGGCCGGCTCGGATCCGCCTCCCCCACGTACGCGCCATTCATGAGCACACGCGTATGGGGTTGATTCGATCTTACCATGAGAGTGGCGGTTGGCGGGTTGAGCAGGTCGTACAGTTTGTCCGTCACACCGAAAACCCCCAGCAGGATGAGTCCGCCCAGGGTGGCGATGATCACCACTGCGGTGGGCAGGAGACGCCAGGGACGTACTGGCGGGCGCTCCGAAATGCCCGTTTTTTTTACAGTATCGGGCACAAGCGAGTCCTGCGGTTTCTCTTCCGGTACCGGTTCCACCAGCGGCATCCTGTTCCTGACCTGATCTGCCGCCGCCGGACGGTGTGTCACCGCGGACTGCTTGAGTACTTCCTTGAGACGCATCACCGGAATGGGACGACCCGAGGGAAACTCGTCGCCCGGCGAACCACCTGTTTGCCCGTCGGTTTCCGATCCCTCTTTCCCAGTATCGAACAGCTCCATCACGAAATCGCCCAGTTCCAAAGCCGGGTTGAAATAGCCGTTCCCCACGCTGAAGGCCTGGAGGTCCTCCTTCATCTCCAGCGCATTCTGATAGCGCAGCGATGCATCACGGGACAGCGCCTTCAAGGCGATCCTGTCCAACTCCTCCGGTATTCCCGGATCCAACATGGATGGTTTTGGGATATCCGCCTGACGAACCCGTTCGAGGGTCGCTACGTCCGTCTGACCGTAAAACAGCCGCTGCCCGGTGAGGATTTCAAAGAATACGATACCCAGTGAGAAGATATCCGACCTGCCATCCAGTTCACGACCCCAGGATTGCTCGGGAGACATATAAGCGATCTTGCCCTTGAGAGTGTTGGAGTCGGTGGGACGATCGCTGGCCGCCACCTGGGCGATCCCGAAATCGGTCAGCTTGACCTCGCCGGCGTAGGAGATCAGGACATTCTGCGGACTGATATCGCGGTGCACGATTCCCAGCGTCCCATTCATACCGTCCCGCAGATGATGGGCATAATGCAGCGCGCCGCACACCTCCTGGACCACGTACACGCACAGATGCAGGGGAATCAGGCACCGGCGGTTGATGGCCTGGCGGTAGATGGACTTCAGATCCCGCCCCTCAACGTACTCCATGGCGATGAAAAATAAACCGTCACTCTCGCCGAAATCATGCACATGAACGATGTTACGGTGATTCAGCTTGGCGGCAAGCTGCGCCTCGTGAATGAACATCGAGGTGAATTCCTCGCTGGTACACAGATGCGAGTGGATCTTCTTGAGCACCAGGTGCTTCGAAAAACCTTCTGGGCCACTGCGGCGGGCAATATAAATTTCCGCCATCCCTCCCGTGGCAATTTTCCGTACGATCTCGTACTCGCCAATGTGGGTGATTTTCTTCATTCAGCAGCCTCGAGACGATCCGATCCGCCCGCATTCCCTTCAGCGCAAGGGGACACCGGATTTCCAGCCGGTCTACCCACTTATATTCATATTGCTTGGTGAAGGCAAGACCCCGGGCTTCACCCTCTTCGAGTATTTACCTACGCGGTCGTGCCACCACGTCCGCCCGACACTGCGATTTATTCGAAGTATTCAACGCAGGGTACGATTTCGCCGCGCTTCCCGCGATTTTCAATCGATTCCCTGAGATTGAGGAGACATGAGCGATTGCCCTCTAAAAACAGATGGTGAATTCCGAGAAATGACCGGGGAACACGGTCAACGATTCGCAGCACTCGATCCGGTTTGAAAGTTCCGGTTATATGCACTTGGTCTGGAGTGGCGAACGCTGTAAAGATGGCATGGTTACAGGATTCAGCATCGCAGGTTGCTCAGCGAATGACATCCGATGCGGGTATCGCGGTCACGAGGACGGGGACGAGGATCGGATGCAGGCATAGTGCCAGACCGGACCGCGCTGAGGCGCAGGCGCAGCTCACGCCCGAACCTGTGCGCCACGGAAACCATGCCGGAGGGCGTGGGTGCTTATCTCCTTCTTTTTACTTCCATTCCTATCAGGATGCTGAGACCTGTCAGCAGGAGCAGCAAAGAGCCTGGGCCGGCGGCCGGGATGGGACCAGGAGTCGGACTGGGCGTGCGGGTAGGGGTCGGCGTGAACTGACCCGGGATGGTGATGAGGTAATCCTCCGTCTCACCGAACTGGAATGGTGTCGCCACCGATCCGTCCCAGGGAATAGGTACCAGACCGCTGATGGGATTCACGGTGGAAGTCACCCGCACCCACATTTCACCTGCTGCCGGCCCATACCCCGGGAACGACAGCATTACC
>JAFGDC010000453.1 GCA_016932295.1 candidate division CSSED10-310 bacterium | reverse complement strand
TGTGGGAGTATCGGTCGGCGTCAGGGTGACGGTTGGCGTCAGGGTTGGCGTATCGGTCGGTGTGAGGGTGACCGTCGGCGTCAGGGTTGGCGTATCGGTCGGTGTGAGGGTGACCGTCGGTGTCAGGGTCGGCGTATTGGTCGGTGTGAGGGTGACCGTCGGCGTCAGGGTAGGAGTATCGGTGGGTGTCAGGGTGATCGTCGGCGTCAGCGTGGGGGTGAAGGTAGGAGAATAGGTGAACGTCGGCGTGATCGAAGGGGTCGGGGAGAAAGAGCAGTCCGAATCAATATCGCCCACCAGTTCAATAACGGCATCGGTGGAATTGCCATCGTTCCGGCATCCTTCGGAATAATGAATCCCGTAGGAATCCCCATACGAAGGCGCTTCATCGCCAAAAATGGAGAGGGGAATCGTCGCTTCTATGATCCATGTCTCGGCATTGTTTTCTTCCCGACCCAATGGGAATGTATAACGATAATAGTGAACAGCAACGGTTCCCAGGTCCTCCAACACCGGAGACGTCGCGGACTGGGTGCTGTCCGGATCGAAGTTGGTGTGCTCCCAATGAGCTTGTACATTGTAACCCGCCGCCGCGGTATACCAATCATACCCATTCCCGGGATCCTCAATATCCGAACCGCCGGGATCGTAGGATGTCCTCCACAAGTGGTTTCCCAGATCGGAATCCCGAAGCCGGACATTGTTCTGGCTGTCGCGGTCATTGCGGTTGTCATGAGTGATGTCAATACCAAAATTATACTGCCAGGTATCGGAATCGCGCTCGTCACGGTCCGAATCCAGACTCAAATTGAGTGACACATCCCCGGAATGAATCCAATGTTCTCCCGTGCTGACTCTTGGATCCCAGATTCCAGGTCCCCGCTGGCCGCCGGTGAAGAGTTGCCCCCAGTCCTTGTCGAAAGGAATGGAACATACGATGGCCAGGTAAAGATTCTCGCAGTCATCGTCCACGTAAAGCGCTTCGACATCATAATACTCGGAACCCGACGGCCATTGCCCGCGGATGTCGGTACGCGTGAAGCTGCTGAAGGTCCAGTTACCGTACCAATCATTGACTACATGGTCGATGGTTCCGGTGTTCTTGGTGGGAGTGAAGCTCGACAACAGGAATGGATAATAGTTGCCTCCGCTGAAAGGACTCGTGAGCTGCAACCGAACGCCGAATCGATCCTCCAGCAGTGTCTGGTGAAACCCCATATCCAGATCATCGACGGACTGATCATCGACGATACTGGTGGCAATCACCACGTTGCCTGAGGCATCTTCCACTCCGTCGCTGTCTGTCGCTTCCGTAAGCCATGTAAAGTTGGTGGCGCTGCGCAGGTACCCCTCCAGTTCGCCGCCTGATTGAAATTCGGAGGCTGGTATCAGGATCAGATAGTCTCCCGCCGCCGCCGAAAATTGGTAAAAACCCGGATCCGCACCGCCATCGTCTGCGGTGACCGTCGACGTCACCAGCGTGTCGGTGCCGGAATCATACGACCCGTTACTGTTCACATCGGCATACAAGTTGACCGTCACGCCGTTGATACCTTCACTGGCAGCCTCATCCTGCTCGCCGTTGCGATTCGCATCATTCCACACCCTGTCGCCAACCGTGCCGGGTCCCCGGTCTCCACCACCATCCCGGGTCGCCACGGGATGAACGACCGGATTCGACCATGCCTCGATTCCCCCTGTGTCACCACCCGGTTCAAAGGAGCGGAACGGAACCGCATCCAGCGCTGATGCTCCCGCGGTCATCAGAGAAAAAAAGATAAAAGTGATCAAAACCCTATTCATACCAGTCGTACGATACTTCATGATGACCTCGTTTCCCTCTCCAAAAGAACAACTTCCACCTTATCGACCACACCCATGAGGTGAATATTCCGCCAACTTTTCAATAGCACGATTCTCTCCTGATCAACCCGTGTGTTCCCAGTGTTTCACTCGTCCTCGTCACGATTCTCCTCGCCAGCCACACCTGCCAACCGACTGTTCTTGTTCAGCAGGATCCGATACAAACACGTTCACACACTTCCCCCAAGGGCGAGCCGCCAGCGGTCTGGACCTCGTTGTGTATAAACTCGCGAATACTAACGTAAGAATTTGTTAGCGTCAATAATTTTTCTTTTTTAAACCGATTAAAATTTTACGTGCCCATGACTCCGATGGCTGGTACCCATCTTGTCAGCCTGGGCGCTGATCCTCTCAGTGGTTCATCGAATTCAATCAGCATCCCGGATGGCTGGCGGTCAGCGCCGCCGGTCACTTCTTCGACAGTTCCAGGAGCACCTTCGTCAAACTCGGCGCGGAGATGAACTGCGCTGCTTCATCCTGAAGCCAGAAGCGTTCTTCGTTATCTGTCTTGAGAAATATCAGTCTTGTGCCTGGCCTGGTAAAGACGGATCCATCCGGATCGTACTCCAGCGTGAAGTGGAATTCCAACGGTCGATCCCGCTCCAAAACACCCTTGAAGCACCGTGTCACCGTTCCCGAAGCGCGATAATGGACATATCCCGCGTTTCCCCTGTCTGCCGGGAACCGCTGGAACTCGATCACCTTGTCAACGCGTGCTTCGACCACTTCCGAAGCGCGCTGGAAGGCTTCCTCCAGTAGTTGGCGCGGTGGATCACCGGGCGCTGGTCGCGTACCGCGGGCGCAGGCGACGATCAGAACGAACAGAAGAAGGCGGATCGTGCCTCCCTGGTGCTTCATGGATTCCTCCCGGCCGATGGTTTTGATCTGGCATTTAATTGTGCGGCCAGGAAGAGACCAATGCAAGTGTGATCGGTCACGCGTGTTCATACTTACTCGGAAAACTGTTGGATTTTTCAGGAATCCGAGGATTTCTTCTGACCTGTCATCCTTGCGGTGAAGAGGAATGATTGCGCCAACGCATGGCGAGTGGAGTACGCGGGGAGGATAGACGAGAACCGTACCGGCGGGAGTACATCTTGCATGATGTAAGGTGTCGCTCCGCACACCGCGCCTCCAGTGAAGCCGCGAGGCGACGCGCCACCGGCGCGGTTGAGCGGCGAACGCACATACGTCCGACGGGGACGGCGGCCGGGTCTCAGACCTACTCGATCATTGCCATAAGCCAGGTCGTCCCCGTTCATTTCTTCGGGGCGATCACCAGCCGCGGCCGATTCCGATGCCATACCGCGCAGATACTTTCACCGACGGTGGGAGCCTCAACCCGCGGCGAGAAGTTCATTATCGCCTGGGGTTTTTATCCCCGCCGAAACCAGGGTCATCATCACGGCAACTATTCCGCAGAAAAGGAACACCGACTCGTAGCCAAGCACTATCCAGGCCAGTCCGGCGATCCAGGAGATAGTCATGGAGAGGAGATGATCCAAAGAGACGGACATGGACATGCTGGCGGTGATGTCCTCCGGGGTCTCGGCGATCTTGGCGAGCCACGTGGTTCGCGCGGTACGCAGCGTGAACATCAGGTCGTCCAGAATGAAACACAGGCTAATGAGCAGGTCCAGGACGAGCCCGTCGAAGAAATGGGGAAGGAACACATACCCCAGACAGAAAACGGAGATGATCATGCCGTCCATCACCAGCACATTGCGTTCACCCCAGACGTCTATGAGCCTTCCCAGCAGTGGTTTGATGAAGATCCCAAGGGAAGCGGACACCAGCAGGATGCGTGCGATGTTTTCTGGTCTGAATAGCAGGATGCGAACCAGGAACCATGGCGCGAATGTGATGAAAATCTGCTTGCGGATGCCGAATAAAACCGCCAGGACATAGTATCGCATGTAGCGCTTCTTGAACACGAACGGCGTTCTCCGCCGTCGTCGTGCCTGCAGGCCATTGCCCAGCGTCGCGTACAACGCGGCGGCGCAGATCATGGCGATGGCCGCCACGGTGAACATGTGCCGGTATCCGAGTTCCAGGCGTTTCCCAGGAACGATCACGAAGAGGGCGCCCAGGATCATGCCCAGTGAACGCAGGCCGTTCATGCGGCCCAATCTCGATCCGGTGCCAAGACCGATGCCTGTTTCCAGGGAGATTTTTTCGATCAGCACCAGTTGAACATGGATGCCGGTGGACCAGATGAAAATCCAGATCAACAGAGAAAAAAGGTCGGGGCTCCAGGTTCCGACTCCGAAGATGCCAAATGCTGCGACGGCGCATGAAATTGCCAGCAGATATGGTTCGGAGATGAAAAAAAACAATCCGATGGTAAGGGTGACAAGCAATCCCGGCAGCTCACGGGGGATTTCGAGACCGCCGCGCTGTTCCGCGGACATGTTGAATGCATCGACCAGAAAATTATTGAAAATCGAATTGTTGATTGCTGAACCGAAGGCGAAAACAACCAGAGCCAGCATGAATACCGCGGTCGTACGTGAGTATCTCATGTGCCCTCTAATAGTCCCTTTGCTCAGTTTGCGCAAGGGACTGGATAATTCAGGGCCATGCTGGTCTTTTCGGTGTCACCGGCGGAATCGCCCTTGTTCCGGCGTCGTATGCGCCGGAATGCCCGAGGAGTATCGTCCGGACTCCTTCGTTTCTGATTCGATATCTCCCGTCAGCCGGTAATCAGAGCGAAGGTGCGAACGCGACTGAATGGAACCGGTGGGATGAAGCGCTCAGGCGATGAACAAACCGATGGACATGAGTACCGGCGTCAAGATATTGATCGCTACGTTCATGGTCATTGCCGGGAGCAGTTTCGGTATTTCATCGGCGTGCCGCCTGGCGGTGATTGTGGCTGGTACGGCCAGCGCCATGGTACTTAGCCCAAGCAGGCTCCAGGCGGGAAGAACACCCAGTGCGACTCCAAGGATGATTGACAGGTAGGCGAGCGTATTGAAAGCCGCATAGATAATGGCACTGTCGCGGCGGCCGATTACTATGGGGAAATGTCGGCGGCCTGCGTCGCGATCGGCGGCGACATCCGGGAATTGATTCAACAGCAGAAGATTGCTGACCAGGAAGAAGGGCACGGTCGAGGCGATGAATGCGACCCATGAGTATGATCCGGTGAGGACCAGGTGAGTGCCCATCACCATGAACCAGCCGAAGCCTGCTCCCGGAGCCACCAGGCAAAGCCAGGGATTGCGGGTGATGGTCTTGGTGTACACCACGATCATCACGAGACCGGTAAGACCCAGGGGCAGCAGCGCCCAACCCTGGATGATCAGAAAATAACCACCGGCAATGGTGGTGAAGAGCGCTGTCCCCACGGCCAGGAACAATGTGTAAGATTGCAGCGCCGGTGCGTGTGGTAAGGTTCCGCTGCCGCCGCTGTAAGGGGTGCGCTGTGTCCGTAGGTCAAGTCCGCTCCTGAAATCGAAATACTCGTTGAACGCGTTGACACTGACATGCGCGGCCAGAGCGCCGGAAAGAGCCAGAAAAAAGTGGAAACAATTGATGTCCGCGCCCGTCCAGTGCGCAGTGGCGAGACCAAGAAGAACACAGGCCGGCGTGAGCACGAGAAACGGCGGTCTGGCTGGTCCGGATACCTGTCTCAAAGATGTCATTGACGCACTCCTCCGTTGGTTGCGCGCCAGCGTTTTTTATCCGCTCAACCTTACTCCCCGCGGATAGTTCTTTCAAATGGTATTCCGGGCAGAACAGGGTGAAAGATGGGAAGAATGACGATTCGTGGCGCTTCCAGCCTCCGCGGTGCGCTTATTCAAAGCCTTCGTCGCGGTCAACGCCGTCATATAGCGTATCGCACGATAGTATCGATTATCCGAAAGGCGGCGAACTCAGGGTTGCGTTGGAGGAGAAGACGCATTCCTTCTTCCGGTGGTTTCGGTTTCCGCCTGTTCGGGTACTCACCACGGGGGGCGCCAATCAGCGCCCCCCGCGTCTCTCGATGATTCAGTATCGGTTTACAGCCTGCCGCGCCGCTTAAAACCCCGCAGGGTCAGGCCAAACAGCAGCACCAGTGCCAGCACGCCGGCGCTGCCCAGGGCCGGGATCGGTGGCGGCTCGAGGGTGGCCGTCGGGGTCAGCGTCATGCTGGGGGTCGGGCTCAGGGTCGGGGTCATGGTGATGGTGGGAGTCGGGGTGATGGTGGGGGTCACGAGCGCGAAGTCCTGGTTCACCAGGATGGCGCCGTTCACCACCAGACCGGTCAGGGTCTGCGGCACGTAACCGGTGGCACCGGCCGTCACGTCATAGGTGCCGTTGGGCAGTCTCGCCAGGTCGTAGTATCCGTCGCCGCCGGTGGTATCGCCGTGTCCGGAGGCGTTCACCGTGGCTCCGGACAGCGGCGCCCAACTGCCTGCATCCCGCACGTAGCCGGTGATGCCGCCGCCCACATCGAAGCTCCATGACCAGCCGGGGCAGTCGTAACAGGTGCCGTAGTATGCCGTGTCATGCGCCTCCACCGTCACGTTTATGTGCGGCGTTCCCGCCGGCACCTGCCAGTTCCAGTTGTGATACTCGTCGGCGTTGTGCGGCATGTCCACCACCCAGTCGGTGCCCGCCGTGTGACTGTCATACTCCGCCGTGCCC
The DNA here is from genome assembly GCA_016932295.1 of candidate division CSSED10-310 bacterium. The sequence continues at coordinate 6,014 of JAFGDC010000453.1, read as the reverse complement.
GTGTCGCCGTCCGTGTCGATTTTCAGCGTGTAGGTCACGCTCATGGTGTAGAACGGGTGCGGGTTCTCGCCGCGCACCCTGATCCGCGCCGTCTCGCCGGGATAGAACACCGCGCACGGCACATCCGCCGCGTCCAGGATCTCCACCGTCTGTACCCGCGGGTCAAGGTCGAAGGTGTACCCTTCGCACACATGGGGCAGGTCCGGCGCCAATTCGTCCGCCTGCTGCTGCGTCTCGGCGCACACATACATCGTGCTGTCGGCCAGTGCCAGCACCACCAGCGAGTTGGTGGACACCACGTAGTGGCCGCCGTTGAAGTGCTGCGTCACGATGCTGAAGATGTTTGCCGCCGTCCCTCCGGGCGCCACGTTCAAATAACCGGGATCGAACGCAAACCCGTAGGTGCCGCTCGGGATGATGTCGTTCAGTTCGCCGATCAGGTTGCCGTTGATGAACAGGTCGATGTAGTGCGGCCGCACGTCCGAATGTGGTGCGAAGCTGGTGTACACCACCGCCGTGTCGATCTCCTCCATGTTCACCGAGATCTCGAAGGGCATGCTGATACTCGGCCGGTTGGTACAGAACCAGTTGGCCATCGGGTAACACAGTTCAGCGCCAGCCACCACTACCTCCCACAACTGCCGCGGCGACGCACAATCGAAGCTCAGGCTCAGCACCTCCTGCTCACCCGCCGCCGAAGCCACGATATCGCCGCTCAACTGCGGCTGCCCCGCCTGGAACAGCGGCTCCACTTCGAAGTCGATGACTGCGCTCTCATCCAGCCGGTAATGCTCGATGCGCGGGATGAACAGCACCCGCCCCACCAGACCGCCGGCGGCGCTTACCGCCAGATCCGTCAGGGCGTCCCCGGCGTTGCTCACCCGGCAGCTCTTGACCTCCGTCACCGGCGTTTCGCCTTCCTCCATCAGCGCAAAGTCGATGTTGGGCCAGGTCACGCAGATGGTGGTGGGCGCGCTGTCCGTGATGGGATCACCCGCCTCATCGGCGGTCAGGGACAGCACCAGGTTCTCGAAGCACAGTTCGGCGCGTCCTTTCGAACTTTCCTGGCCGCCCACGTCCTGGGCGTGGATCACCAGTTCCACGTCGGCCGTCTGGCCGCCGCCCAGCTCTATGGTCTCGTCATCGCTGCCGGGTCCCACGAAATTGACGATCAGCTCCTCGTTGGGATTGTCGATATGGAGTGCCACCGTGTGCCCCACCACATCCTGGTTTTGCACGGCCACCCAGGCATGCTGGTCGTAGTCGCGCGCCACCGTGAAGCTGTAGCTGTCCTGCAGGAAGACCACGCCGTTGCCCACCGTGAAGCTCCAGGTTGCCGATGCGCCCGCGCCGCACAGCGATGTGTAGTCGATATACCACTCGTACTCCTGGTTGCGCTCCAGGCCCAGCAGGTCCACCTGGTGGCTCTGGCCGTTGCCTGCCGCCGCACTGCTCCAGGCGTCTCCAGCCGGACGGTAATAGAGCGTGCAGTCCGCTGTTGCCGAGGTCTGCCAGGAGAAGGTGACGTCGCGGCTGCCGGTGGTGGCGTTGTCAGCCGGGTTGCGCTGGCTCAGGGCCACTTCGGCGGTGACGGTGAGCGTTCCGGTGTCGGCCGGTGTGTCGCCGGTCTGCGCCGCCGTGCCGGTGACCTGGAAGCCGTACATTCCCACTCCGCCGCATTCGTCCGGCACGGTGACCGCCAGCTCAGCGCCGCCGGTCTGGCCGGCGGCCAGCACCAGTTGATCCGGAAGGAGGCTGTACCAGGCGGGTGGCAGGTCGCCGCCGACCGCCAGGTCGACGGTTTCGGGGCCGAGGTTGTTGTTGGTCACCGTGATGGTGAACGACGACTCGGCGCCGATGGGTACTGACCGAGTTTCTGGCGTGACCGCCAGGATGACGCGGTTGGGGCAGTATACGATGGGCTCGGTGCGGATACCGGTGTTGTTACCCTCGCTGGGTTCCGGAATGACATTATCGGCGTCGGCGGTGACGTAGATGGTGGAGTTGCAGGTGGCGGTCCAGAACAGGGAAACCGGCTGCTGGGTGCCCGCGGCCAGACCGGCGAGCCCCTGGTCGGAACCGATCTGGACGGGTCCGGCGCCGTAGTCACCGAAGAAGCGGACGGTGAAGTAACCGGCGGCAGCGCCGCCGTCATTACGGATGATGGCGGTGATCAGGGTGTTCTGGCCGGTGGCGGGATAGGATGGATCGAAGGAGATGTCCTGGCTGCGGGCCACCAGGTCGGCGGCGGGTGTGGGCGAATTGGTGGGGGTTGGGGTCGGGGTGCTGGTGCCTAAGGGGGTCGGCGTCCGTGTGGGTGTGCTGGACGGTGTCGGCGTACGCGTCGGCGACATGGTGGGGGAGGGTTCCGGCGTTTCACTGGGAGCCGCGGTCTGGGTGGGTGAGGGCGCGGGGGTGGGTGAGCCAAGAGGTGCACATGGATCACCGATGACACCGTCGGGATTGATGCCCATGAGATAGAGATCCGAGTAGTCGTTCCGGGTATCGGTCCAGTAAGCGAGAGCGCCGCCGAAGTCCTGACGGCATTCCACCACTCTTGGACACTGCCGGTCGCCGGTCTCTGTGGTGCAAAGGGCGATGCCGCCGGAACCCCATGGCAGGGTGCCGTCATAGGCTATTCTCTGGATCTCGATCCGTGAACCGTTACGGGTTTCACCGCTGGCGACGTACACCGCGATGGCGCCGCCCTGGCCGTCGGCGACAGCCTGGTGGGGAGTGTCGGAATAGTAGTAGACTTCTCCATCATCGGTCATTTCCAGGATGCCGCCCCAGAGATCGACACCCGCGGCGGTGAAGCGCCGGGCATTGAGATCGTCGGTGCCGTCGTTGACCCAGGTGGCGATGACGCCACCCTGGCCGTCCCCCACCACGTCAGGCGCCTGGACGGGGCCAATGCCGTCGGACACCTGCACGCCATCGGTGCTCCAGAGCAGATTCCCACTGCTGGAGATATGCTGCAGGAAGGCTGACTGGCTGGGATTGGTTCTGCCGTCCTGCCAGAGGATGAAAGCGCCGCCGGCGTCGTCCGCGGCCAGCCTGGCGCAGCCCTGACTTGATGGGTGATCACAGACCACCAGGGACGATGTTCCCCATGGCAGTGTGCCAGCCGGAGTCACTTTCTGAGCATGCACATCATCCGATGTCGTCTCGTCATAATGGGCCCAGCAGACGATGGCATTGCCATAGCCGTCGGGCATAATCTTGCCGCTTTGCGCGATGCCGTCGTCGAGGACGAGTTCGCCCGGCCACTGCAGGCTGCCGTCACCACCGACCCGCTGGCAATAAAGGTGTTCGTTGCGCCAGATAACGTAAGAGCCGCCCTGGCCGTCCGGAGCGGTGAAGGGGCACTCACCCGGTGCCGTCAGGCCGGATACGCGGATGCCGTCGGTGGTCCAGGCAGGTATACCCGCGCTTGTGATGCGTTGCCCGTAAATATGAGATTCTTCATCCCGTTCATCCATCCAGAACAGCAACACGCCGCCTGTGCCGTCCGGCGTGATCCGGGCGCAGCACTGGTACCTTTCATCCGTGCACACCGGGACACCGTCCCATGCCCACATGCGGTTGCCTGTGTGATCGAATTTCTGCACGTAGATATCCGTTGTTTCCTCTCTTGTTCCGCCGTCGTCAGGTACGTAGCGAGTCCAGGCGATATAAAAGGAGCCATCGTCGTCCGCGACGGCGCGCTGCGTATACTGGTAATCCCAGGAGTCAGTCACCTTGAGGTTCGTATCGGTATCGGTGCTCCATTGTGTAGAGGCAGTCGAAGAGCAGGGCGCGCCAAGCTCACCCCTCAGATTGGCACCCATCACGCAGAGGTTGCCCGGATACACCCGGAGATCCCGCCAGCAGGCGAGGACACCGCCCGAACCATCGCCGCAGCAAGCGGCTCTCGCGCAGTACCGTTCGTTGCTCGGGTTGTTGCAAAGGACGAGCCCGTCGATGCCCCACGGCAGTGTGCCGGCGGCACTCACCCGCTGCGCCATTACATAGGGGGGCGCCTTGACGCTCCACCATGCGGTGTAGACCACCATGGCGCCGCCAATGCCGTCCTCCACCGTGGAGGAGGGGGAATCCACCAGGTCGATATCCTCCCACTGTGATCCGGTGAGGGGAAGGCATTCCCCCCATACGTCGGTGCCGGTTGCGTCGATCCGCCTGGCATACACGACCTGGTCTCCCGCTGAATGCCAGGTGACGATCGCACCGCCGGCGCCGTCATCGGCCAATCCGTGACCTTGCAGGTAATAGGATTCGGCGCTCAACGGGATGCCGTCATCTGTCCAGAGTGGCACTCCGGCGGCGGAGACCTTCTGGATGTAAAGGTTGAACGACTCACCGTCACGGTAGTCGTTCCAAAGCACCAGGCACCCGCCGGCGCCGTCTCCCATGATGCGGCTGCACTGTTGATCGTCAGCGGCATCGCAGACCGCCACGCCGTTGCTTCCCCATTGCTTGACTCCGGCTGCGTTGAGCCGTTGGGCGTACACGTCCGTACCGATCACTCCCATTTGCAACCAGCAGATCACGGCGCCACCGGAGCCGTCGCGATCGACCATCGTGTTTTCGTAACTGTTGCCTCCGAGATGGACGGGAGAAGGCCAGGCCACTTCGCCGGAAGCGAGAATGCGTTGGCAATATGAACCGGAGGATTGAAAGACGACGAACGCGCCGCCCTGGTCGTCGGCAGCGCAGAAGGGACATTCCGCCGAACCTGCGCCGTGTGATACCTGGACACCTTCGTCGTCCCACCGTGCGACGCCGCTGGCATCCACCCATTGCGCATAGATATTTTGGATCTCGTCCCGTTGATCCATCCAGGCCACGATAGCGCCACCGGCGCCGTCGGTGCACAGTTTTGGTTCGTACTGACCCGAGTCGTTCGTGCAGACCAATATGCCGGTCTCGCCCCAGAGCCGGTCGCCGGAGGCATCGAACTTCTGAATGTACACATCAGGCGACTGTTTTGCCGGCGGCTCCTGCTGCCAAACCAGGAGATACCCGCCATCTTCGCTCCGGATGAGCCGGTGGGAGTACTGGTCGTTGTTGCCTGGCGCGACGGCCAGGTTTGTTTCGGGATCGGTGCTCCAGGCGGTGCTGTACCCCGAGCAGGGTGAGCCGAGTTGTCCGGTGGCATCGATACCCATGGCATAAACTTCGGTGGTGCTTCCGTTGCGGTAATCCCGCCAGACTATCACCGCGCCGCCCTGGTCCGCTTGGGCGCATGGCACCAGCCTGGCGCAGCCCCGCCAAACAGGGAATGACTCGTCGGTGACCGCGATGCCACTGTTACCCCATGCGCGAACGCCGGCGGCGGTGACACGCTGGGCGGCGATGACCTGTCCTGATTTCACTGGCTCGTCCACAGGTTGGGAGAACGTGAAGATGCAGCCGCCGACACCGTCTGAAACGGCGTAAGGCTGGTTGTTGGAGACCTGGTCCACCACTCCGGCATCGGTGACCGCCATAGCGAAAGGCCAGGCCGCTTGTCCTTCGCTGTTGAGATGAGTGGCGTACATCGTCCCGGTCGACCACTCGGGAAAGAGGAAGATAGCGCCGCCCGACAGATCCGAAACGATGCTGGGATTGCCGTCATGGCTGTCGGAATAGTGCAGGCACACACCATCCGATTCCCAAGTGACGGATCCGTCCGCCGCCACGTGTTGGCCATAGGCGTGGTAGTAGGAGCCGGCGCGATTGTCCAGCCAGGTGAAGAAGCCACCACCGGTTCCGTCCGCCAGCAATGCACGATGATACCGGTAACCGCCGGCGCTGCACAGGAGCAATCCCCCGGCGCCCCAAAGTTCAGCCCCGTTTTCCGACAGCCGCTGGGCGTAGATCATGGTGTCCTCGGAGTATTCCGTCCAGGTCTCCAGGACGCCGCCCTGCCCGTCAGATTCCAGCCGCACGTCACTGTAGTTCGTGCCGCTCAGTTGCACAGGACCGCTCCATGCAGGCAGACCGGAGGCGGTCAGCCTGATGCAGCCGATCCC
>JAFGDC010000452.1 GCA_016932295.1 candidate division CSSED10-310 bacterium | reverse complement strand
CGGCTTCGGCCGCGATCATCCAGCCTTCGCTATCGCTCACCACCCACCCGCCACCTCTCCTACCACCCCACAGCGCAAATGGCTCGGTTAAAAAATCGGTTGTTGCCGGAAGCCGATTGTGGTAGCTTCAATGGTTGGGATTTTCCCAGTGTTTTGGAGGACCTGGAAATGAAGAAAAACATCCATCCCGTATACAAAAAGACGACGATCACCTGCCACTGCGGAAACGTTATCGAGACACGTTCCACCAGTCAGGATCTGCGCGTGGAGATCTGTTCCGCCTGTCACCCGTTCTACACCGGTAAACAGAAGCTGGTGGACACGGCCGGCCGGGTCGAACGCTTCCAGCGAAAGTATGGGCTCCTCAAGGAGGAAGCCGCCGAGTAATGCGACGGGCGGCCGGAGTGGTATGAAGATCCTGTTCGGCTCGTGGGCGGACGGGGGCTTCTGTTCGGCGTGAAAGGCCGCTTTGATCGGTTCCGGGGGGTGGCATGTCGGTGTTGCTTGGCGGTCAGGCGGTCATGGAAGGCGTCATGATGAGGCGGCCTGGTTGGGTTTCGGTAGCCGTGCGCAATCCTGCCGGCGGCATCACGGTGCGAGTCGAGCGCGCCGCCGATCTGACCGAGCGCTTCAGGCTCCTCAAACTGCCTATAGTGCGCGGCATCTACACCCTTGTTTCCTCTCTGCGAATCGGCTTCAGAGCCCTCGAATACTCAGCCGAAGTCACGCTCCAGGAGGAACCCGGTCAGCGTCCCTGGTACATGGTGCCGGTAATGGTGTTCTCCGTACTGGCCGCGCTCGGCGTATTCCTCGTGCTTCCCGTCTGGATCACCGAGCTTTCGTCCATGATTCTGCCGATCCTCACCCGCAGCACGATTCTTTTCAATATCGTCGAAGGGATCATCCGTCTCGGTTTTTTCCTGGGCTATGTCGTGGGGATCTCTTTCCTGCCCGACATCAAGCGGTTTTTCGAGTATCACGGCGCCGAACACCAGAGTATCCATGCGTATGAGGAGGGCGGCGCTCTGACCATTGCCCGGGCCCGCGGCAAGAATCCTCGTCACCCCCGCTGCGGCACCAGCTTCATCATGGCGGTGGTAGTGGTCGCCATGATGATCTTCTCCCTTCTGCCCGGCGGCGTTTCACTACCAGTCAAGGCGGCGCTGCGGCTCCTGCTGCTGCCGCTGATAGCCGGCGTGGCGTACGAATTTATCAGGTACAGCAGCCGCAGTAATCGACAATGGCTCTTCTCCCTGCTCGCCACCCCTGGTTTATGGCTGCAGAAACTCACCACCGCCGTTCCGGACGATTCCATGCTGGAGGTGGCCATAGCCGCCATCAACGCACTCATCTCCCCCGAGGAAGGCGTCCGCCGCTCCGTGGCGGATGCATCGCTCGGTTAACCGAATCCCTTACAACGTGGTGCACCATGCTTGAGAAATTGCGTGATATCGAACGACAACACCTTGAATTGATGGAGAAACTCGGTGATCCCAGGATCATCGCCGATCAATCGAAATACCGAGCCATCTCGAAACAGTACGCCAGACTTGCGCCCATCATCGACTGTTACCGTGAATACCGGCTGTTGGAGCAGAACATCGCCGGCGCCCGTCAGGTTCTCGCCGAAGAGGAAGACAACGATATGCGACAACTGGCGGAGGAGGAGCTGGCCAAGGAGGAGACGCGCCTCACCGAAGTGCGGGAGCGGCTGCGGAGGTTGATGACACCACAGGATCCCAATGATGGCAAGAACGTGGTGCTGGAAATACGCTCTGGAACCGGAGGTGAGGAGGCGGCGCTGTTTGCCGGCGACCTCTTCCGGATGTACATGCGCTTCGCGGAACGTTCCGGCTGGGAGTGCGAGATTCTTTCCTCCCACGCCACCGGTATCGGCGGATTCAAGGAAGTCATCACTATGATCGAGGGCGCCGATGTATATGCCAAGCTGAAATATGAAGGCGGTGTCCATCGCGTTCAGCGTGTGCCTGCGACGGAGGCCAGTGGGCGCATCCACACCTCGGCGGTCACGGTGGCGGTGATGCCGGAGGCGGAGGAAGTGGATGTGGCGATCGCCCCGGAGGATTTGCGCATAGACGTATATCGTTCTTCGGGACCAGGCGGTCAAAGTGTCAACACCACCGACTCGGCGGTCCGCATCACTCATTTGCCGACCAATCTCGTGGTCACCTGCCAGGATGAGAAATCACAGCTCAAAAACAAACACAAAGCCTTGAAGATCCTCCGCGCGCGCTTGCTGCAGATAGCCGAGGAGGAGCAGCAGGAGCGGATGAGTTCCGAACGCAAGGCAATGGTGGGCAGCGGTGACCGCAGCGCCAAGATCCGAACATACAACTTCCCCCAGGGCCGGATCACCGATCACCGTATCAATTTTTCCATGTATCGTCTGGAAAGCTTCCTGGACGGCGACATGGATGAATTGATCGACAGGCTGAAGGAGCATAACGACGCGCTTCGCCTGCAGGAAACCGCCGCCGGCGGAGATGCCTGATCCATGTCCGAAAGATGGACCGCCCGTCGTCTCATCGCCTGGACGGATGCATTTTTTGCCGGGAAGGGGATCGAGACCCACCGCCTGGATGCCGAATTATTGTTGGCCATGGCACTTAATTGCAGCCGCGTCCAGTTGTATCTGGATCTGGACCGCCCCGTGACGGGTTCCGAGTTGGATGGGTTTCGGGGGCTGGTGAAGCGGCGCGCCGATCGTGAACCGGTCGCCCTGATTCGGGGTGAAAGGGAATTCTACTCGCGATCATTCAAGATCGTCCCGGGAGTGCTGGTTCCCCGGCCCGAGACCGAAGTGCTGGTGGAACACGTGCTGCTCCGGTTGTCATCAGCGCCGCGGCCCATCCTGGCGGCAGACCTGGGGACCGGCAGCGGGATCATCGCAGTGACCTTGGCGGCGGAATGCGATTGCCGTGTCATCGCCGTGGATGTGAGTGAAGGGGCGCTTGCCCTGACCCGTGAGAACGCAGCCACGCACGGCGTGAGTGACCGGGTCGTCACCGCTTCCGGCGACTATTTCCAGGCCCTGGCAGACGCCGGAATCACCGATGGATTCATGGCGATCGCCGCCAACCCTCCATACATTCCCACCGCATCGATACAGGAACTCATGCCGGAGGTGCGGGAGCACGAACCGCTCAGCGCTCTGGACGGCGGACCAGAGGGCCTGGACCACTTGTTGCGGATCATCCGGGAGGCGTTTGACCACCTTCTGCCCTATGGTGTCCTGGCGCTGGAGTTCGACTCCGGTCAGCAGGATCGATTACGGGCAGCCTGCACGGAGAGAGGGTACCGGAACATCGTTACGGTCAAGGATTATGCCGGTCGGCCCAGGGTCCTCCTGGCGGACCACGCGCCTTGAGAATCCCGGGCGGCGACATCCGCGGCCACACCACGGTCACTTGTGAAGCGGTTCGGCTTTGGTTACACTCGTTACGCTTGTGTCATAGAGGAGCGTCATGTGGCTGATGATCTACATCCTCAATGAGGACCAATATCTGGATGAAATCCTACAGGGTCTGTTGGAAATCGGCATTACCAGGGCTACGATAATAGAGAGTCAGGGATTGCTGCATTTCCTGGCGGACGAAATCCCCATCTTTGTCGGTTTCCGCTACCTCTTCAAGGGCAACAAGGCGTTCAACAAGATGATCATGTCGGTGATATCCGATCGGGAGCTTCTGGAACAGGCATTCAGCATGATGGATGAAGTCACCGGCGGGCTGCATCGGGGTGGGCGCGGCGTGGCCTTTACGCTCAAGATAGACGAGTACCGCGGGCCGGACCTGGATACCTGACCCACCGTGTATCGGTGCGGCATCCCACCCGCCGGCGTGCCGCCGCTCCCTATGCATCCTCCTCTCGGGAGGCCGGATCCGAGGATAGCATCACCGGCGCCGGGGGACGATCCCGGTGAGTATGCATGAAGCTTTGCCAGGTGAATATCCAGTTTGCTTCGCAAGGTTTTCGGAACCCATTTCCGGGTTTGTCTGTTGATAAGGATGCCGTTTTGGAATACCTTCATGGTTCGTGTGATCAATCGGCTTGCGCCCGAAATGGCGCTGGAGTGAACGTAATCAGGAACGAGAGGAGCTGCATATG
>JAFGDC010000046.1 GCA_016932295.1 candidate division CSSED10-310 bacterium | reverse complement strand
CGTTGTGCCCGCCTCCAGTATCGTGGCGGTGGTCATGCCGGACAGCCTGCCAACCGAGATCGGCTACCAATTGCGCATCCCGGATGGACTCGAAGGGATCCGCGCCGTGGTCATCACGTGCGACGACGAGTACATCGCTTCATCCTTCACGCCGCCGGCGCTTCGGCGCCGGATCGAGGCCGCCGGCAGGGATGCCCTCCTGGCCCGTTACCGCCGGCAGTTGGAAGCAGCCGCCGTGGCGGAAACCGACCAGTGTCCGGCGGGATCGTCCACTGCTGCTTCAGGGAACGGGAGTAGCCATGATCAAGATCCAGAGTAACCTTCCGCCGGATGGCTTCAACCTGTTATTGAACCGGTAACACGCGGGATTCCTTGGCCCAGGCTGAAATAAGCGGCTGCCTCGGGAAACCGCCACGGACGGGATCGACCTGCCCGGTGCGGTCAGTCGCCCGGAGCAGATCCCGGCTCATGTCCGACAGGTTACTCCTGGGGTCGCGCTCGTGGGGTCGCGCTCGAAATCTTATACTTTTCGATCCGAGTCGCTGGCAGTAATGACCTTATGACGGCTAAGCTGTTTTTCGATCACGTCGATTCACCGATTTTGACAAAGAACAGTGCTCCGGAGACGGAGCCAAGTGCTCCGGAGACGGAGCCAAGTGCTCCGGAGACGGAGCCAAGTGCTCCGGAGACGGAGCCGTCATCCTTGAAATGCGTCCACCAGCTCTGCATGACACTCCACCCCGTCACAGGCAGTGAAATTGGGTGCACTACCGCCGCTTGCTTCGAAGCCCGGTTCAGTATAAGGTATCGCAAGTTTCCAGGAGGATGACCATGAAGCAATGTTCTTCGAACTATGCCAGCGCTATCGTCACGTTACTTCTCGCCATCGTGGCCGTTGCTCCCTGCCCCGCCGCGGTCGATGTGGCCGAATGGTACCCCGGGAGTTCCTGGCAGGTCCGCACGGATGCATTGACCACCGGCCCCATGGTGCAGCCGGGCACCTACCTGGACAGCACTGAACTGACCACCCTCCACCTGCTCACCATCGGTCCCCGGCTGCAGGACAAAACCAGCCGAACGTATGATGTATACGTATTGAACACACAAGGCACGACATCGTTCACCGGCAACTTCGTCATGGATTATGACGTCTATCCGGTTCGGGTAAGGAACGCCTCCATCAACGGACAGCAATGGATACGGCGTTCCGACCTTGCCGATGTCAGGATCGAAACCCATACGTCCGGCCGGCTGGAAGTGTATGCCTTTGGCAGTTGGATCGATCTGGGTGCCTATTCCGTCAACCAGTACCAGGAATTCGATCCGCCTCGGGAAAATCTCGATTTTCCACTGGAAGTCGGGGAAACCTGGTCGCAGGAATTCACGACCTACCTTTGGGGTGATGTAAACATGCCCGGTGTCGGCTATGACACCATCAATGAACAGACGACGGACGTGTTGACACAGAACTGTTCCGCCATGGAAGTAAAAAACAGCGTCAACAGTTACCGCGTCGAAACTCAATACCAGGGGATCAGCGGCACTATCACCAATTGGTACAGCCCGGCGCACCGCTTTATAACCGAGTCGCTGCTGATTGATGTGCCGATTGGTGAGAACACCATCGCCGAGGGTTCCTCACGGGTCACCGCCGTGAACCTTGCCCCCGGACCGGGATTGACCATCGATCCCTTACCGGCGTCCGTTCCCATGGCGGGACAAGTGCTGTTGACCGGCGCTACCATCCAAGCGGGCATCAACGTAACGGTCACCTTCCCGGATGCGGGCCTGGGAACCGCGAGTTGGTCTACTACATCCAATCCCAACTATTCTCTCACGATCACCGCGCCCGCCGGTGGTGACGACACCCCACAGCTTGGCGCCGATCCCGATGACGGTTCCCACGGCCTGGTCGTCGTCGCGGCGGAAGACAGTAACGGTGACGGGCACAACGATCATCGGGTTCTCACCCTCACCCTTCGCGGTGACGGCCCCACGCCCACCCCTACCCCACCGGCCACGCCAACCGCCACGCCAGCAGGGCCGACCATCGATCTCACTCTCAGCGCAACCGCCGTCTATGCGAATGATCCCTTCTACCTCCTGGCATGCATCCGAAACCAGGCACCGTCTCATTCCGACCTGGATATTTATATTGTCATGGAATATGCCGGGCTCTACTTCTTCTATCCCTCTTGGAGTGAAGGCATCGATCAACAAGCGCTCTCGGTCAGCCCGTTTTCAACCATCAACCTCACCATCCTGAATTTCACGTGGCCGGCCGGCACCGGCAGCGGAGGGCCGGTACTCTTCTATGGCGTGCTGGCCAACCGGGGAACACTCGATTTCCTCTGCCCGCTCGATTCGGTGCAATTCAATTTCTACTGAGACGCCTCCTCACCCCTTCGCTTGTTCCAACCCGTGCCAATCCAGCTCACCGGTTTCTCTCCGGACAAGTCCGTTCACTCCTTCTTCACATGCCTGCCGGCGCCCGGTTCACCATAAGGCGCCAACCGGATAGCCGGAATCTGCTTTCGTTTCGACATAAGGATTCCGGCGCGGATTCTGTCTGCTGGTGGTAATGCCGGGATCAGTTTGAAAGACACTGTGTCGCCCTGTGAAACAGATGCATTGCG
>JAFGDC010000045.1 GCA_016932295.1 candidate division CSSED10-310 bacterium | reverse complement strand
CGTCGTCGCGGATTGCCTGTCACGCTGTGAATGCCACCATGCAAGCGGAGGCGGCGCGTTCCCTGTCTCTCCGGTGGTGGCGGACAGCGGCATGGGTAGGCTTTACAGAGCGGAACACAAGAGATTATAATGCTTTGTCTTGGATCTGCCGAGTCAGAGCCGGGGCGGTGGACAATCCGGTTGACCGTCCCGGGACGTTGCATGCAGCGTGACACTCGGCTCTTTTATGGTTGGAGAACGGCGGACGTGTGGGCGGATAAAGTGAAATGATGCCGGAACCGGATGGTGGGATACGTTTCCAGTCGAATACGAGACACGGGTTTTTCATCACCTTCGAGGGTGGGGAGGGATGCGGTAAAACCACTCAGATGAACCTGTTCTGCGGCTGGTTGGAGGAAAGCGGGTACCGAATCAACGTGACCAGGGAGCCGGGTGGTACGCTGATTGGTGAACAGATCAGAGATATCCTGCTCCGTACCACGAATGCCGCCATGGCGCCGGTGACCGAAGCCTTGTTGCTGGCCGCCAGTCGCGCCCAGTTGGTGCGGGATTTCATCGAACCGGCGTTGGCGCGCAAAGAGGTGGTGGTGAGCGATCGCTACGCCGATGCCTCCCGTGCCTATCAAGGATACGGCCGGCGCATTCCACTGCCGACAGTGGATATGCTCATTGCGCTTGCCACCGGGGGACGGCGCCCGGATCTCACGTTCCTGCTCGATATCTCTCCGGAGGAGAGCCTGCGCCGCGCGCATCTGCGTGACCGGCAGTTGCGCCTGGAGGGAATAGAGGATCGATTCGAGCGCGAAGAGATGGCGTTCCATAATCGGGTTCACCAGGGATATCGGGAACTGGCCGATCGTGATCCGGATCGATTCGTGGTGGTCGACGGGGCCCAGCCTATCGGTGTCATTCAGGACCGCCTGCGGGAGATCTTCTCCACGCGGTACGGTGCGATTGAAGGGAGTGGAGTAACGGATGTCGGTTCTGGTGGTCGGACTCAGGGAACGTGATACGGGACGCCTGATTTTCAGTCAGGCGGATGAATTCAGCCTGGAAAAAGGAAATTGGTGCCTGGTGGAGAGTCAACTGGGGCTCGACCTGGCGCGGGTGGTGACTTCGTTTGATTCGAGCACGGTGGACTGGATATCCAAGGTCACCATGGTGAACCTTGTGCGCAAAGCCACCGCCGATGACCTGGAAAAGGTGAAAGAAATCAGCGCACTGGAATCTGAAGCGCTGGCGGCGTGCAGGGACAAGATTCTCAAACACGACCTGTCGATGAAACTGATCAAGGTTAAATATCTCTTTGATCAGAGTAAAGCCATCTTCTTCTTCACCTCCGAAGCCCGCGTCGATTTTCGGGACTTGGTGCGGGATCTTGCCTCGACCTTCCGCTGCAGGATAGAAATGAAACAGGTGGGCGTCAGGGATGAAGCCCGCATGGTGGGAGGAATCGGCTGTTGCGGGAGGCTGCTGTGCTGCACCACCTTCCTCCGGGATTTCGAAACGGTGACCATCAAAATGGCCAAAGAACAGGGCTTGACCCTCATCCCATCGAAAATTTCCGGTATGTGCGGGCGCTTGATGTGCTGCCTGGTATACGAGTACCTGACCTATCGGGATGTCAACAAACGGATTCCGAAACTGGGACGGACCATCGAGACCTCGATGGGACCGGGAAAAATCCGTCATGTGAACGCCATCAGGGAAACCGCCACCATCGAATTGGAGGATGGTCAGAGGGTGGATGTCGCCATTCCACCTCATGCCTGTGATGAGGTCATCTACGAACTGTGTATGAGGGAACAGCACGAGACGATCGAGTTCGATCCTTTCCATGTGAGTCTCGATGCGGAGGTGACGAAACAACTGCGGCAGAACAGGCGCAACGAGACGGTCGACGAACCGCGCGATGAATCGCGCCGGCGCCAGCGACCGCGACGCTCGAAACCGCGGACCCGGCAACCATCTCCGGACCAGCCCAGGACGGGACGTCCTGCGACAACAGGCGTGCGAAGAGAACGCCGTCCGGATCGGCCCAGACCGCCGGTGAAAGGACCGCAGAGTGGTCCAGGTGGACGGGAGGGGGAGAAACAGGAAGATCGTTCGGATGCCGCAAAGAAAAGGCGCCGGAGGGGACGTCGCCGGCGGAGCGGCGGGTCAGACAAGAAGACTCAGAATGAAAGCTGAGATCACGGGGATCCGAATATTGTCGTTCACGGGCAATGGGATGAGTTCCGCCAGGGTGGCCACCAGGGCGGCCACCAGGGCGGCCCAGGGTGAACTCAGGAAGATCAGGCCGATTACCAGGCAGGTCTGAAAACAGGCAATGGAACCTTCCAGACTTTTGCCGTCGATCAACCGCACCTGACCGAACATGCGGCCGAACAGGGCAGCCACCGGGTCACCAATGGCCAGGAACAGCAGCGCCACGATGGCGGTGGTCTTGTCGAAGAGCATGATGACGAAAAACGACGCCAGAACGAAGTACGTGCTGGTGGTGAGACTGTGGGCTTCATGTTGGCGCATCAATGCCCCGAAGCGTTTCAGATAGAATGCGTTGAACCCCTTGTGGACAAGACGGAGCAGATCCGATCCGACGAGCAGAATCATGGCGGGAAGCAAGATCCCAAGCGCTACTTCCCGGCTCAAATCAAGCATCAGGTAGCCCAAGGGTACTATGCCGCCCACCAGGGCGTGAAAAATTTTACGCGGTATCTCGTAATCCACCGACCGATCGACGTTGTTCCTGATACTCGCAGTCAGGGAGTAGACCGTTCCGTATTCATCATGTACCAGACGCTTGAGGGAATTGTTCGATGCCCGCATATTCACACTCCTCTAACAACAACCTCACATTATGCAAGATTCCTGCCATCGAGGATGTTCCGAGATGTCGGGTAAATGACAATGAATCCAAGCTGTTGGAAGATTGACGCGGAGTGTCGGATGGGTGGCGGGAGTGACGGGTGCCACCTTCATTACACACCCGTGCAGCCTGAGGGATAGTGCTGAGGATTCATGCGGATGCCGGACGCGGCTGCGCTCATGGCTGTCCCATACAACGGTTCGGGTTTGGACTGAAGAATAGGGTTGACTCGAATCCTGGATAAACGGCTCGACGCTGCCCGGATCGATCATCGATTGTTCGGGAACGAAATCAGCAAGAGCGATATGGGTGAAATTGAGAAGGCTGATCGCGGTGGAATGAGGCTGCGTGCCATGTCAGGTTGCGGCTTGACCCTCTTGACCACAAGCCGTAGTGATCACTCGTGCAGGCCTGTCTTGACTCTGATAACGCGTTGCGTTAGCCTGGGATCGGAGTATGTCATGAAGGATGTCATGTTCATTACGGTTGGATTCATGGTCAAGACCTGGGGTGGAACCCGGCGGTTGCTCACCGGCTGGAGCCGTGGAGGACCTCGGTCATCGCTCGACGGGCGTGCGCTCGATGTGCGCATCGCTCGTGGTGTCGAGTCGGCCCTGGAAAGGTTCAATATTCCCACCTGCGAGGAAGTCGGGGTCATCACGAGAAGCCTGGAGCGCCTCAGTGGGAAGATCGAGCGTATCTTGAATAACAGGAATGGGGATCGCCATGTTGGAAGTGGTTCGTAAAACGATTTTGTTCGGAATCGGTGCCACGGTGTTGATCGGCGGAAAGGGTTTCCGGGTGGCGTGTCGTCTCGCCGAGGAAGTGCGTAATGCGGTGGCGGAGGCCAGGGACGAGTTCGACGAGCAGTCCGTGAAACGGCAGGCTGAGCCGGCGGACATCGACGAGGCAGGCAAGTCGGAATAGTACAGCCTCTCAATCGGTTGACTGCCCGAGCGGAGCGCGCGCCCGCCGGGCGCGCCCTGGCTGACACAGCCAAAGGCCGGGGCGGAGGCGGTAACGTATTTCCAAAAAACAGAACAAATCGAACTAGTTGTTCGACTATGGCACATGTACCAACCGTCACTGCCTGGTTTTCTGCTTCAGTATCCGGTCGTCCCCGGAACGGCGGGTGAGACCCTGCGCATCCAGGTACTCCAATAGCGGCACCGCGATCTTGCGGCTGGCGCCCGTTAAATCCTTGAAATCCGACACGCTCATGCGTTCGTTTTTCGCCAAAAAATCGGTCACGGTGGCAAGAAGCCGCTGGTGATGGTCTTTCTCCATCAGCATGCCTTCCTTGATTTTCACCAGGCTGCCGTCTTCCACGAGAAGATCGATCATGCGGGCCGCATCGGCGCGACCGGCGAATGCATCGTTGAGAAGCTGCGTGGTGCCGGGTGGTGAGAATCCACCATTGGAGTATGCTGCCAGTAGTTCCCGGCGCAATTCAGTCTGGGCTGTGGTCAGTTTCACTTCGAAATCAGGCAGCGCCACTCTTGCGCCGTCAATTCTGAGGTCATCACGGCTCTGCAGGACCTGAAGCACGGTGGAGAAGACGCGGTGGTCGAGGTCGGGATCCAGCGTGCTTCTCAGTTCCTCACGGGGTATTCCGCCTTTGAGCGGTTGCCGGCGGTGATAGTCGGTGATGATGGCGGCCAGCCTGTCCCGCAGGTCACTCAGGCCACGGGGATGAATGAAGAAGGGTGGATCCTGATCGATGCGAAGTACTGTGCCATTCGCCACATCTTCAGCGAGCAACTCCACAGGTTCCGGGGCGGTGGAAGGCAACTGGTGGAGCAATTCCGGCGCCGTCATGCCGTGCCGGCCACGCTCCTCCAGCAGTACCATCAGGCGTTCCCGCGGGTCGGCCTCCACCAGGCGCTGCAACCGGGCGATGACATCGGGACGGTTTCGTCCCAGTTTCCGCTCGGTAGTCTCCACCACCACTCCGCCGCCTATAGTGGTGACCGGTGAATAGCGCCTGATGATAAACCGGTCACCCGGCAACGCGGCGACTGACTGTTCGAGCCTGATCTGGACATGACAGGTCTCACCCGGTTCGACGGTCTCGCCATCCAATCGACTGATACGTCCCATCACTTCGCGGGTTCCCAAATGGATGCGCACCCGCATGCGATGCTTGACCACGGGGGCATCCTCCAGGGCATTATAGAGCGCGTTCAACTGGTACCTGTAGCTGAGAGCGCCGGGCGCTGCGATATAATCTCCCCGTTCCAGTTCATCCTTGTCGATGCCTTGCAGGTTCATGGCGGCCCGTTGGCCGGAGGCTACGGCCGGCACAACCTCATCATGGAACTGCAGGCCGCGTATCTTGGCGATCGTACCCAGCGGCAACAGCTCGACCGTATCACCCAGTCCGACTCTGCCGGATATCACGGTGCCGGTGACCACCGTACCGAATCCCTTGATGGTGAACACCCGATCAACCGGCATCCGGAACCGTCCGGTGGCAGGTTTGCCCTCGATCCCGGCGGCGATGTCGAAAATAGCCTTCCTCGCCTCCTCGATTCCGGCTCCGGTCTCGTTGGAAACGGGAACGATCGGCGCGCCGCGCAGGAACGTGCCGGCGAGATAGTCCGCCAGATCTTCACGCACCAGTTCAAGCCATTCCTCATCCACTTTGTCCGTCTTGGTAAGAACGGTCAGGCCCCGTCGAATGCCCAACAGATCACAGATGACCAGATGCTCCCTGGTCTGCGGCATCACTCCTTCATCGGCCGCGACCACCAGTACCACGAAATCAATGCCGCTGGCGCCGGCCATCATGTTTCGCACAAAGCGCTCATGTCCCGGTACATCGATGATGGAGATTACATCACCCCAGGGTGATTTCAGGTGGGCGAAACCTATGTCGATGGTGATGCCGCGTTCCTGCTCCTCTTTGAGGCGGTCCGCGTCTATGCCGGTCAATGCCTTTATGAACGATGTCTTGCCATGATCGATATGCCCGGCGGTACCCAGGACCAGATGCTTCATCGCTTCGCCCCCCCATGCACTGGCAACTCGTGTTTTCAGTCTCGTCAATGCCGCGGCGGCTGGTTTCCGGTTCGGAATCGATCCTCGGAACGGAATGCCGATCGCGAATGATCATCCATACGGAATCGCACAGGTCGAACTCAGACAGCTCCGTCTGGAATCTCCTCAGAGGCGACGTCCGGTTCCACCGGGATCTCCTCCTCAGCGTGGCTTTTAACGACCGTCTTGCCCGCCCGTTTGTCAGCGCCGGCTGACTTGGTTGTGTTGGTTGTTGTGGCGGTCTTTTTCTTGGCCGGCTTCTCAGCGACCGGCGCTTTTTCCTCAGCCACGGGTTCCGGCTCCGGTGGTTCCGGTGCTCCGGCGCTGTCAGCCTGGGAGTGCTCCTCGGATTTCACCGCCGCTTTCACCGCCGCTTTCGCAGCCTTGCGGGCGGCTTTCTCAATTTTCAACGCTTCTATCTCGGCCTTTTCAGCCACCAGTTCGATCACTTCCTTCAGGGACTTAAAATCCTCATGAGTGATCAGTGCGGTCAGCTCACCATCCTCGATGACGCTGGACAGCAGTTCCGGCTTCAATGCCAGCGCTTTCCTGACACGTTCCATCATCGCGGCTTTATCGCCTTCCAGCGCTGCGATGCAGGCAAGATTGTACAAGCTGTCGGCATCCTCGGGATCCAGTTCGATCGCCTTCTGAAACGCCGCCTTTGCGTCCTGCTGACGGTTGTGGTTCATCAGATGCACACCATAATGGAAGTGATCCTCCGCAGTGATCAGTTCCAGCTCGGGTGTCTCATGTGCCTCGGTCATGTCCAGGAACCTGGTCGCGGTTCTGACCAAATCGGTGAACGGCGCAAACTTTTTTATCACATTCTTGAAATGCAGTTGCGCCTGGATCACGTCTTCCTCAGAGAGGCTCTGCAATCCCTTTTCCAGTTCACCGATGGCCGCTTTGCGCTTTTTGAGATGTTGAGTGCCGCCGACTTCCGCCATGTTTCTTCACCCCTCTGAATAGTCGTCTGGTTCAGTGGACCGCACAAGGCGATCCTGTTCCGCGGGGAGTTCCGGACATCCGGAGGCGTGCCGTGCGCTTTCCGGAAGCATCCCGTAAACCTAGTATATTACGGAGAGATGTGGAGTGCAGTCAACCGCATTTTCCATTCCGCCTCCAGCGGTCTCCACGGCACTTCACCCACAACCGCCCGAACGGTCTGTTCCCCATGCTCCCGCAAAGCCCTCAATCGATCTCCACGCATCGACCGTGACAGTTTCCGGTTGAACGGGGACGGACCGATGGTCTGCGTTCTCGGATCACGCGTGCAGCTTCATCCCGTCGCCGGTTTTTGATATAGTCCCCGCGAGGTGAACCATGCGACGAGTATTGATAACCGGCGGCAGCGGATGGATCGGCTCGACCCTTCACGAGGCGTTCAACGATTTCGAATGCCTGGTCACCTATCACACTCATGAATTGCCGAACGGTTCCGGACGCCGTCTTGATCTGTGCGATCACCAGGAGATTGATCGGTTGTTGGATGTTTTCCATCCGGAAGTCATCCTGCATTGCGCGGCGCTGACCAGTGCCGGGCAGTGCGAGCGACAGCCGGATCTGGCGTGGTCGGTCAATGCCGCCGCCACCGGGGTACTGGCTGAGAGCGCCAAACGTCTGGGTGCAGTGTTGATCTACATGTCGACCGATCTCGTGTTCGATGGCGCAGGGACCATGTGGACCGAACGTGATGCACCTCGGCCAATCTCCCTGTACGGGCGGACCAAGCTTGCCGGGGAGGAGGCCGTGCGCAACGCTGGCGGCGTCCACGTGATCCTTCGCCTGGCGCTTTGCTACGGCCGTGGCCGATACCGGTCCCAGGGCTTCACCGAATACATGATCGGGCAGCTTGCCTCGGGGCAGCCGGTTACGGTGTTTACTGACCAGTATCGAACGCCGCTGTTTTCCCGCGACATTCCCGGAGTGGTAAGATCCCTGCTGGAGCGTGGCGCCCGGGGGACATTTCATGTCGCGGGCGATGAGCGGCTTTCACGACATGAGTTCGCCCTTGCGTTGTGCGATGTTTTCGAACTGGATCGTCATCTGCTGCGGCCCGTATCGTTCAAGACCCTGCCCGGCGCCGCCTCGCGACCGGCTGATTGTTCATTGCACAATGGCGCTCTCAGGGCATTGGGCTGCGAATTTACCTCACTCAGGCAGGGGCTTTCGATGCTTCGCCGCGAGTTCGAACATGACGATCCATTGCGATAGATGCGGCTGCCGGATTGCGCCCGGCGAACTGAGGTACCGCCTGGTAATCGAGTTGACTGCTGATTTTGACGGAGTCATCACACCGGAGAACAGCCCGGCCGACGATGCATCGATGGACCGGCTGCTGGCGGCCATCGAGACCGCGGATGCCGGTGAATTGGAGCGGCAGGTGCATGAAATGCTTCGCTTCATACTTTGCCCTCGATGCCGGGTGTGGCTGTCCAGTGATCCTCTCCGGCGGAACGAAACAGGGACGCGTGAACCACCTGCATGGGAGGTCGAAAATGGATAAGGAAATTAAGAATTTTGTGGAGAGGGTCATCAACAAGGGGGACGAAACGATAAAGAGCATCGGCAACGAAATTTTTATGAGTGAACACTTCGCGGCCGCCGTTGAGAAAATCATCACCACGAAGGGATTCGTCGACCGCAAAGTCAAGATTGTTCTCAACGGAATGAATGTTGCCACCAAAATGGATCTCGATGAAATCAATGATCGCATCAGGAAACTGAATCGCGATGTGGCCAGGATTCAGAAATTGCTTTCGAAACTGGAAAAGAAGCTGGACGCCGAACCGGGAGATGCATGAGTCTCAACCCGGCCGATGGTGCATGTGAAGTTGGATCGAGGATGCAGTATCTCGCCACGTGCTGAACGGTTCACGGCGACGGAGGCGCTTCTCCGGGAGCACGGATATGATCGATGATCAGTTGATCTGCAGCAGGTGCGGTGAGGCGAATCCGGCGGATGTATTTTTCTGCAGGCGCTGTGGAATGGGATTGGCTCTCGTCGATGCACCGGGTTCCCAGCAGCCGTCCGATGTCGATGTGCGGGTTCTGTGGCTGGCCGGGATCGGCGGCGGCGTCGCCGGTATAGTGCTGGTGGTCCTGGTATCGTTTCTCTCCCAGGTCCTGGCGCGGCGCATTTCCGGATTGGCTGACCGTCACCTACCTTTGCTGCTGTCAGTGATCATCTGGCGATTCGGACCGTTGTTCTTTGCGGTGGGTTCGGCACTATGCGTCCATGTCATGGCAGGCGCAAGGGGATGACTGGTTCGTTGTTGCGGGCGCTGGCAGGATCGGTTCTCGGAGCGGCTCTCGGGATGCTGGTGGCGGTGTGGTCGGGGAAAGTGGCTATCGTCGGCTTTCTCCTGCTGTGCCCGTTTCTGGCCGCCAGGTTCGGCTTTGGATTCATGGCGTACTGGTGGCCGTGGCGGCGGATTGCCCTGACCATGGCAAGCATCGGTGTGGGCGCGGCGGTCATCCTGCTGGTGTCCCGCACCTCGTTCTTCAATCACTTAGCGCCGGCTGTCCCAAGCCATCGTGTCACAGCGCTTTGCGAGATACAGGCGGATTCGTCCTGCCTGGTGCTGGGTACCAGGAGACTCGGATTGGTCATGTCAACGGATCAGGGGGCAACCTGGACGGAAGTACCAGGACCGGGAGCGGCACGGGTGGTGACACGTTTTTACCAGGCGTCCGATGCATTCTACGTGATCGCCGGTGGAGAGTTGTTCCAGGGTGATCCACGGCACCATCTCCTGCCGGTTACAGCAGCCCCCACCGACATCACCGCCGTCCTGGCGGCTGGCGATCGCCTCTGGATCGGGACGGGAGACGGAGTGCGATGCCGCGAGGACGGTGTCTGGCATGATCGTTCAGCCGGGCTGTTCACTATCGTGGATGAGACTGCCCATGGCCGTGTCTCGTGCCTCGATGCATTGCCGGATGGCACGCTGTTCGCCGGTATCATGGGTGGCGGCGTCTTTCGCCGGGAAGCATCCGGCGGGAAATGGGATGCCTGTGGACAAGGATTGCGGCAGCCATGGGTGCAGGATTTGCTGGGGCGGGGGATGCGCCTTTTTGTGCTCACCCGCGACGGTGTGTATACTGCGCATCAACCATGCGCGCGGTGGCAACCGATGGCGGGCCTGGTGGCTGGAATGCAGTTGACGAACGCCGTCTGGAGCGACCGTTATCACGGCTTGGTGCTCAATGTCCGGAGCGAAATTCTGCGGTGCGGCGATGCGGCAGGGCCATGTGAGCGCTTGTTCGCGGCGTCTTCACCCATTGAAGTTATTGCATTGGGGTGCGATGGATCGATCCTCTATGCCACGGATGACTCCGTGGCGCGGTGGAGGGATGGGACGGTGACCAATGTGGTTGATTTGCGTCGATTGCGGCATGTCATGGGGAAGTGACAGTCTTTATGTGTACCGGCGGATAATCGGGAGTGCAAGGAGGCATCGGTCATGTTGAAAAAGACGAGCTTGGTTCTGGCGTTATCGGCGGTGGTAAGCCTCAATCTTCTCCGGGCGGAGACCCCACCGGCCAAAGAAGTGGTGCGGATAGACGCCAAGCAGTCCCGCTCCGGTTTGCAGCCGGGCTCGGCATTGGTTCTGGCGGTGCATTTCAACATTCCAGAGGGATACCACCTGTTTCATCATGAGTATAGCTACGAGAAGGATTTCACTTTTCCCGCCTATGCGAAGATAGCGCCTCAGGCCGTCCTGGTGGTGAGTGATCCGTTTTATACCTCCTGCCAGCTCGATCCGGAGGATCAGACCAAGGTGTATCACACATCCCTGACGGTGGTTTTCCAAGTGCAACCCGCTGCTGGTACCCTGCCCGGAGAGTATCCATTGACGGTTCAGTACGGGTATCAAACCTGTAGCGATGTGACTGGTATGTGCCTGCCGCCACTGGATGCAGAACTGAAGGTGATGGTTCCGGTGGTAGGAGCGGGTGATTCTGTCAGTGAACAGGAGAAGGAGTACTTCGACAAGGTATTTGGCACCCTGGAGGATCCGGTTGGGTGGCGGAAGCTGACCGGGATCGAGGTCGAACCTGCGGCGCAGGCGGCGGGGGGCGTCGAAGCCGGCGCCGCCACAGGGGAAGATGCGCTGGTGGAGAGCGGCGGTTTCGACATCGCCGCCGTCATAGAGCGGTCCGGCTACCTGTTCCTGTTCGCCATGATGTTTGTTTTCGGCATCGGTACCAGTCTCACTCCCTGCGTCTATCCAATGATTCCAATCACCATGTCCTTCTTCGTGAGCCAGGTGGAGAAGAGCCGCCTGCGGGTGGTCTTGATGGCGGCTGCGTATGTCATGGGGATTGCCGTCACCTACGCCACGCTTGGGGTGGTGGTGGCGGCCATCGGCGGCACATTCGGCGCCTATGCCAATCATCCCGCCGTGATCATTCCGCTGATTGTCATTTTCGTCGCGCTTGGCGTATCGATGTTGGGGGTATTCGAGATCCGGATACCCGCGGTGCTGAGTGGGCGGATGTTGAGTGAGACCAAGTCCGGGATGATCGGCGCTTTTATCATGGGTATTTTCCTCGGCTTTATCGCTGCACCATGCGTCATGCCGGTAGTGGGAACCCTTCTTACCTTCGTGGCGCAGACCGGCAATTACCTGCTGGGATTCTGGGGGATGTTCATTTTCGCCTGGGGTATGGGGCTCATTTTCTTCATCCTGGCCATGTTTCCCAAGGCGATTTCGGCCATGCCCAGGAGCGGAATGTGGATGGATGGTGTCAAGCGCTTCTTTGCCTTCATCATCTTCGGCGTGGCGGTGTACTATCTTGGACAACTCTTGCAGAACAACAGTGTCGCCACCCTTGTCTGGGCGGTTTACCTGCTTGGCACCGGGGCGTTCCTCCTGATCGGCAACGTGAAGTCCGCGCCATTCGCGGCATGGGGACGGTTGAGAAAGGGCTTGTTCATTCTGCTGGGGCTGACGATGATCGTTGCCGGCTTCGGCTTGGTGCGGCTTGGTGTCGCGGAGTGGTCGTCACCCCCCGAAGCGCCGTCACCGGCCATCTCTCCCCACCGACTGGCGGAAGCTTTCGGACTGTGGGCCGCCGGTGAAGAAAGCCTCATCGCCTGGCGCGGCTATAGTGAGAACATTCCTGACCCCATTGCCCTGGCCAGGGAAACCGGCAAGCCGGTCTTCGTGGATTTCTGGGCGACCTGGTGCAAGAACTGCAAGGTAATGGAGCGGACCACCTTCATGGATCCTGCCGTGGCGAAGGCGTTCGATGGGTATGAAGCGTTCAAGGTTCAGGCGGAGAAGACCGAATCGGAGGGCGGGCTGTTGCTGAAGCGTCTCCAGGCCATCAATTCCAATACAGGTGAAAGCGCCACGGTGGCGGCCTTGCCATGCTATATCATCATCGATGCCAAAGGCGATGTGGGTATGCTTCGTTTTGGGATCATGAAACCGGAGGAAGTCATCAGCGCCCTGAACAGTCACCGCTGATCCCTCTACAACCATGGCCCCTGAACCGGCAAGTCGGAGAGGTGCGGTTTGATGAGCGGGTATTTGAGGGAGCTACAGTGAGCGGGATGCGTAAATTTTTCGCCCGGTGGCTGCGTTGGTCGGGACTCGCTCCAGCGGCCTGCCTGGGATTGTTGTTCTGTTCATGCCGGATGACATCCACAACGGTTTCCACGCCGCCGTCCCTCGTCATCCTCATCAGCATTGACACGCTGCGGGCGGATCGTCTCGGGGGGTACGGCAACAACGATGCTCTGACCCCCAATCTCGATCGTCTAAGCAGAGAATCCATGCTCTTCTCCATGTCTCACAGCCAGGCATGTTCGACTTTGCCGTCGCATGCATCCTTGTTCACCTCACGGTACCCGCTGCAACTCGGTGTTCTCAGCGGCGCTGCTCACCAGGTTATCCCAACCCAGGTTCCCATCCTGTTTGAAATGCTGCACCAGGCGGGATACTACACCGCCTCCTTCAACGGAGGCGGGTACCTGGATGGCTCGTATGGATTTGACAGAGGGGTCGATTTCCTGCAGGAGAATCTGGATTTCTCCCACTCCGTCCCGCTCGTCATCAGTCTCATCGAAACAAGAATGACCGACGGGGAAAAGAGGGCGGAGCGACAACCTCTTTTTGTGTTCCTCCACTCGTATGATGTGCACCGGCCATATGGATACGATGAACGCCTGGCGGAATACTTCGAACTGGACGCAGTCTACCGAACCATCTTGTCGGGTATACAGCGGCTTGAACAACGTTTTGTCGACCATCCGATGACCTTCGAGGAATACCTCTCCCTGACATCGACAGAACAGATTGATCTGATGTGTCTGTGGTTGCTTGATACCGATCGCTATTTGAAACTGTTTCATGCCTCGGACAGGACGAGAGTGGACGACCACCTCATGTTCGATGTGGCGATGAAACTGTGGTCTGCCTCCGTTCACTACGAGGCGCAGCGAAACCTCTTGCAGCGCTGTTATGATATCGGAGTACGGGATGCGGATGCGCACCTGGGGATCCTGTTCGCCGCCTTGAAGAGACTGGCGATCTGGGATC
Organism: candidate division CSSED10-310 bacterium; assembly: GCA_016932295.1. The sequence continues at coordinate 12,108 of JAFGDC010000045.1, read as the reverse complement.
GAACCCTGCTGATCGTCTGCTCGGATCATGGTGAAGAATTCATGGAGCACGGGATGGTGACACATCCACCTGAATTTTACGAAACACTCATCCATACGCCATTGCTCGTGAAAGCGCCTGGACGAGTAATTGCTCCATTGGTGCTGGGAAACCCGGTCGGAAATATCGATATTTTTCCTACGATCTGCGACCTGTGCGGCATCCATACACCCCCTGAAACAGTTGGAACAAGCCTGGCGCTTCTCAGGCAGGATACCGGGCGGAATGATCGAGTGTTCTTTTCCGAGGAGGTTGATCTCAGCAGAGGTGATCTGCGTGCGGCGGTATTGACGGAGCGATACAAGCTTATTCAGGTGGGTTTGGAAAAAAAACAGGCATTCGATCTCCAGGAAGATCCGGGGGAACTGAGACCGAACGGGGAAGAAGCGTGGCGCGCCTTGGGTCACGATGCCGAGTTGCTCATCGACAGAGTCAAATTTTTCAGGTCCACCGTGGAGTCGGAGCAATCCGAACCAGATGGTGAAGGATCAGAAATCGATCAGGTTCTCCGCGACCGACTGGACGGTTTGGGGTATGTTCACTGAACCCGGCGCTGGAGGCAACCGGACAGATCCCGGTCCGGTCGTGATGACCGGAGCTGACCGCGGCACCGATGGTGAACGATCACGCGCCGCCATATTCTTTGCATGGGCGATGAGCGCACCCGGCCGCCGACGAGGTCGGCCGCTATGGATGCTCCCCGTCGCCACTATGGTCGTGATCGGCATCTTCCTGACGGGCGCATGTCGGCATTCGCGCGTCGAGCCGCATCGCGCCTCGATTATAATCCTGATAAGCATTGATACCCTAAGGGCGGATCGCCTGGGGGGGTACGGCAACCCCCTGGGATTGACTCCGAACCTGGATGCCTTCGCCAGGGAAGCGGTTGTGTTCTCACGATCCTGCAGCCAATCCGGGTCCACACTGCCTTCTCACGCTTCCTTGTTCACTTCGCAGTATCCCGCCGACCTTGGGGTGGTCGAATCGGCGGGAGATTTGGTGCTGCCGGAATCGGTTCCGACATTGATGGAGACCTTACGGCACGCGGGCTACTACGTGGCTTCCTTCAACGGAGGAGGATACGTGAGTGGCGGATACGGATTCGACAGGGGTGTAGATCTGCTGGAAGAGAATCTTTGTTTCGCGGAGAGTATACCCAGAGTGATCGAAGTACTGGAGTCCAGGCATGCGGGTTCTGAATCGTCCAACGGATACTCTGAAACGGGTCTGTTCGTTTTCCTGCATTCTTATGATGTGCATACTCCGTATTTAAAGACTTTCCCATTTTCTGACCTGTACCAGGCCTCGGATTACAAGCGGCGGTTGTGGCGGGAGGTAGCGCTCATTCGGGAACGGCTCGGAGGCCGCAGGCTCTCCTTCGATGACCTCCGGAAGCTGCCCACAGACAAACAAGCGGCGTTGATGTTGTTTTGGCTCTTAGATACGGATGGTTTCTTGAACCTGATCGACCGGCGCGAAGCCACCCTGATGTTCGGGTTTTTCAGAAAAGTGCTGCGGGGAAGGTGGCGAGAGATGATCGAGTTTGAGGAGCAACGGGCCACGGTGGAAGCCTGTTACAACGGCGCGGTGCGACAGGCGGACTCCAGCCTGGGCCTGCTCTTTTCCGCCATGAAGCGAACAGGTGCATGGGATCGTTCGCTCATAGTCATTTGTTCCGATCACGGCGAGGAGTTCATGGAACATGGCGCGCTGTTGCATCCACCTTTGTTTTTCGACACTCTGATGCACACGCCTCTGCTGGTGAAACCGCCGCTTTCCGCCAGCCGAACCGGCATAATCGATGCACAGGTCGGCAATATCGATCTGTTCCCCACGATCTGCGCTTTTGCCGGCTGCCGCCCTTTCTCTCCCTTGCAGGGTAGGAGCCTGGTGGAGGCGCTTTATGGGCACGGTTTCAGCAACGCGGTCTATCTGTCCGAGGAAGTGGATATGGATAACGGGCAGTTGAACGCGACCCTCCTTACGAATCGATTCAAGATCATTCAGTACGGGAGCCGTACCCGGGTAGCTTATGACAGGAACGAGGATCCAGCGGAGCAACTCAGTGACGAGAACGGTGTTTCGGGAATGCCGGATCAAACCGAATTTCTGACCACCCGAGTTACGGGGTACAAGAACGCCTCCGACAGGCCCGGCCGGCGGCGCCATGCGCCTGATGATGAACTGCGTGACAGGCTGCAGCGACTCGGCTACATCAATTAGGAGTGGTGAAGCGTGTTGTGTTCCGAAGGACATCCCTTACGGGCGGTGTTGATCTGCAAGCCGGGCCGGGAATTCGTGCCAGCCCGGATGCACGGTCATAATTTTCGATCCAGACCGGATCTCGCGATGGCGCAGGATCAGCATGGGGTATTGGAGAAGTGTTTGGCGGACTCAGGCGCGGAAGTCTGGACCATGGCGGAGCTGCCTGGTCATCCCAACTCGGTGTTTACAAGGGATGCGGCGGTATGCGTGGGTGACGGATACCTGCATCTCCGCATGGGACTGTCCAGCCGTCGCGGTGAACCGGATTGGTTGGCAACGCGGCTGAGCGCCGAGGGTATGCCATGTCTGGCTCGAATCACAACTCCTGGAACACTGGAAGGCGGGGATGTACTGCTCCTGGCGAAGCATGTCATCATCGGCATTTCCACGAGAACGAACCGCGCCGGTGCCGGTCAGGCAGCGGCGCTGTTCTCGCGACTCGGGTACCGGCCGCATTTCATCGAAGTACCGGAGCCCTACCTTCATGCCGGGGGCTGTATGAGCGTCCTGGGACCGGAGAGTCTGCTGGTGACCGAAGATGTGGCGCCTCAGCTCGAAGCGGTGGATGCAGAGTCGATTACCGTGCCGGTGGGAGATTTCATTACCGCCAATGTCATCAGCCTTGGGGATGGCCGCATCCTCGCGCACAGAGGGGATTACGTGGTGTCCGATCTGCTGGCCAGACGGGGCTATTCAGTCCGGGCAGTGGAGCTGGGTGAATTCGTCAAGGCATCCGGTGGTCCCACCTGTCTTATCATGCCGGTGTCACGATGGTAGCCCCTTGGCACGTGAGTGCAAGGATGGGTAGACTTGCCGGTGGAGGTTCTCATGAGGAATGCGGTACGGTTAATATGCAGCAGAATGGCGGGGAGCGGCAATCCGTGGCTGGTGGAGGGCGATGCGGCCCTGGCCATGCAGGGCGTGGCGGTGGGAGCCAGCCGATTGCGGATTATCACGGACAGACTTGGCGCGTACGAACTGGGAACGGCGCTCCGTGAGTTCGGGCAAGGGATCAAGACGGTTCGACAGGATGGCGCAACCACCTACCAGGGCGAGTTCAAGGTCTTCACCGTGCCGCTGGATGTGGTGGGCGACTGGGTGATCCGGTACGACCGACACACTATCCTGATGCCGGTGGTGGACATGTTCCTCGATGAACGGCGCATTGACTTGAGTGACTTCCTGGTGCCGGTGGTGCCTCTCGAATGGCAGTTGGTCATCGATATACTCACCGGCAGGGATGATCGGCATCTACGTACCATCATGGATGAAGAGCCGGATCATGCCAAGGTGTTCAGGGTCGTGGAGAATCTCGGTCTGTTCAATGAAGTGAAGCACGTTCTGGGTAGACTGTTCTGATTGAAAAGACAATCTCAGTCTATTTGATCAGGGAAGGCGGCGTCTGCCACGGGTCCGCAACTCGATGATGAGGCGACGGCTGTGCCAGATCGGCCGGTGGCTGACCGGGATAGAGAATGAACATTTTCGCCTGGCGCTTGTTCACCTGTGCCGCGGGAATGGTGACGGTGCCAGGGTTGGATGAGAATGCGATGATGCTCGAGGGAATAATTCCATCCGCGCCGATTTCGGCAAGAAATGAAGGTGAATAAAAGGGGATTCCGTAAGCGACGGGATCGAAGCTCAGGTCGACAGCCTGATCGAAACTGGTCCAGTTGGTGAGCGCGATCAGGGTGGAATCCGCTTCCGGCAATCGCCAGGCACCCCGGAGCACATTATGTACTCTGAGCGAGTGTATATAGGCTGAGTGGGGATCGCCTCCGGCGAGAGGCAGCATCAGCACGCAGTGCGAGTAGAAGAAATCATCGAACTGGATCAAGGTATCGGTGGCGCCGGGGGTCATTCCCGAGTTGGTGATGTCCGGCGGGCGCATCATCCTGCCCAGGACCATGTACCGCCTGGCTGGTTGCGCAGCGTCCAGGCCATAGTTTCGTTGACTTTGCAGCAAGCGTTTCAGGAATGTACGTGATTTGCCGAGGGGTGCGCCAGGTAACCCGGAATCCCGTTCCAGGAACCTGCCGTTCTCGATGGCCGCTCCGTTTTCATCTGCCGCCTGGTCGACGTCGGCGATGTTGATCCTGGCGCCGATCATGTACTGCATGCCGATCATGGCATCATAAGAGGGGTAGCTGGCGGTCGCGTCATCCAGCGGAAAGTAATCGAACGTGGCGCCCGCGCAATCTGATTCCCGTGATGGTGTGACATATGACCCATCGAAATATTCATTGTGATAGTAGATGCCGGGAAACGGGTAGAGCATCCCGGAGTTGATGATGTAGTCGTTATAGACCGTCTGGAACATTGGGACGGTGAACAGGTTGTTGCCATCGAAGGTGGCATCCGGTGATCCGAGCGTATTTTCAGCGCCGTCCAGATGATACACGAAAACCAGGTCCGCAGCGCTGCAACTGGCTTCGTTCAGTCCCTCGCTCAGAACCAGGAAATCATCACCCAGAGTGGCCGCTTTCATGACTTCGGTGAACCGCTCTATGGCGGCGGCGTACCCGGACCAGCCTCCGGCTTCGCCGTGTTCGTTGAAATGTTCATGAGTGGGGTCATAACACGGCAGATTGTAAAATCCGTATCCCATGTAAACACCGTCGAGTTGCCCGTTCAGGTAGGTCTCCCAGTCTCCCAGCATGGCCGCGAGGTAGTCCTGCGCGGCATGACTGCCGGTGCAGAGGAACCCCGAACGCCAGCCTTGCAGACTCTTCGACTGGTACGTGGTCCAGTCGAACAGAAAACGATCGAAGGGGATGGAGAAGGCGCCTGCCGGCGCGACTGTCGTATGCACATTCAAGCCCTCGATCTGGTGGAGTTCATCCAGGAGTTCCGGGAATCGACGGCGTAGCTTCTCAGGCTGGTTGTCGCCGACAAAGTCACCTCCTCCGGTGTATTCAGGCCAATTGAAGTAATAGTACCAAAGAGGTGAGGACGGCGGCCATGGTGATCCGGCCATTTCCTGGAACATGTCGCGGTTCCACCACCAAGGCCAGATCATAAAGATCACGTCGGTCAACCCCAGGTAGTCTCTGTAGTGCTCGAGGTACGCCGGCAGCAGCTCGGTATCGAACTCGAACTCCTCCACCTGTGGGCTGAAGTAAAGCGTGAGGAATTCACCCTCGCGCAGGAATTCCTGCAGATACCCTGGCTGTCCGGGATCGTCACGTTGGATGACGCGTCCGTACCTGGTCCATGACTGATTCAACGCCCAGTGCCGGTAGATTTCCGCCGCATCGTACCAATCGCCCATGAAGGGGCCGACTACATGCACCATGCCGGCGTGTTGGTAGTCGTTACCCGGATTCCATCGGTGCGGCGCCATCGATAGTGGGCTCATGGCATTCTGGGCGGTGTGAGTGGTCTCGCAACGCAGACTTGGCAACATCGGATCGGCGGCGAAGGTGAAGGTCTTCTGCCGACTCAGGGAATCGAGTGTCGCGAAATACAATCCCGCTCCCGTGGATTCACGGTAATAGGCATTGAATTGCATTGACGCACGCCCGTTGTTGTTGCTGTATCCCACCTCGAACGGCTGCAGGATACTTTCCGCCGGATCCCTGATGAGCTGCCCCACTTCCCGGCTGAAGGCAAGATAATCATGACCTTCACGAGGAGTGGTCATGAACCGCAGGCGAGGGAACGTCACCTCCACCAGCACCCAGTCCAGGTCCTGGTAATCCAGTTGATTGTCCACCCAGATCCGCCAGCAGGCGCGTGGTGATATGTCGGTACCCTGGGAGAGGGTGACCCGCACCATGATTGAAAGTTGTAGTGGTTCCGGATGATAGGAGCTGAGAGGCTGTGTCCATTCGAGGAACAGACAGCGGTCATCCACTTCACCGGAGAGTCCGAGTAATTCCACGTCTTCCGCCGGAAGATCCTGCCACCACGCCTGGCAGGCGGCGGCGTTCTGCAGATTGTCCAGGCGCAGGGTGTGCTGGAGGCTGGGTGAGTAGAATGTCAGGCGCCACAGTTCGCCGCCGAAGAGATACTCCGTTCCGGTATGCTTGTCTTCGATCGAGTCCAGGCATATGGAACTGGCGCCAACGCTGAAGGAATACGCCGCCAGGTCGTTTTCCAAACGGTGGACCGCAACCTCCCTGTCCGCATGACTCGGGATCACCATGGACATGGACAACAGTACCAGACCCGCGGCCTTCTTCATGCCCTTCTTCATTCCATGATCCTCCCCAACTGCCATTCACTGTACACTTGACGGCGGTCGCTTCGCAAGTTGTCGGGCTGCCGGCGGCAAGGATGGCGGAATAGTCTCGAGAGCATGACGTGACAACCGGGGAAGACTCCGCCGATCCTTTCGTGCGCCTGATCATTTCATGGTGCAAACGGCTATCGGGGAGATTGCACTTGCGTGTCCCTCGCGGTGTAATACAATACTCAATTCGCGGTCCGTACCAGGCGGATGATCAACCTGATTCAGATCAGCAGGGGGAGTCATATGTTGAAGCTTGTGGAATGCGTGCCGAATTTTAGTGAAGGCCGGGATATGGCTGTCATCGATGCCATCACAAGGGAAATTGTCGAGACGGAGAATGCCCGGCTGCTGGATGTCGATCCGGGGGCGGATACGAACCGCACTGTCGTGACCTTCATCGGCACACCGGAGGCGGTCAAAGAGGCTGCCTTCAAGGCGATCAAGCGGGCGGCTCAGTTGATCGACATGAGCCGGCACAGCGGCGCGCATCCGCGTATGGGTGCCACCGATGTCTGTCCCTTCGTGCCGGTTTCGGGAGTCACCATGGATGACTGCGTGGCGATCGCTCGTGAAGTGGGTGAACGGGTCGGTGGGGAACTTGGTATTCCGGTGTATCTGTACGAAGCCGCCGCCACGAGTCCGGCGCGGCGGAGCCTGGCCGATATCAGGAAAGGCGAGTACGAAGCACTCGAGGACAAACTCAATGATCCTCTGTGGAAACCGGATTTCGGACCGGCTGTTTTCAATCCCTCAACCGGCGCCGCCGTCATCGGCGCTCGGGAATTTCTCATCGCCTACAATGTGAACCTCAACACCAAGGACAAGCGCCTGGCACACAAGGTTGCGGTGCACATCCGCGAAGGCGGCAGACCGAGCCGTGATGACGAGGGCAACGTGGTCAAGGATGGGGAAGGCGATGTGGTGAAAATACCCGGGACACTTCAGGAGTGTCGGGCGGTAGGATGGTTCATACCGGAATATGGCTGTGCCCAGGTGAGCATCAACCTTACCAACTACAAGGTGACTCCTCCTCATGTTGCGTTTGAGGAAGTGAGCAGGTTCGCCGGGCAGTTTGGGATGCGGGTCACCGGCAGCGAACTGGTGGGGCTCATGCCGAAGGACGCCATTCTCATGGCGGGCAGGTATTACCTGGAGCGCCAGGGAAAAACACCGGCTGTCACCGAGGCTGAACTCATCAGGCTGGCGGTTCAGTCCATGGGATTGGATTCAGTATCGCCGTTCGACCCCGGCAAGAAGATCATCGAGTATCAGTTCAGCGGTGATCCTTCCGCGCTTGTCGCCATGACCGTGGCGGGCTTTGCGGACGAACTGTCGAGCGATTCCCCGGCGCCCGGGGGAGGATCCGTGGCGGCGCTTTCAGGCGCCCTGGCCGGTTCGCTGGCAGCGATGGTGGCGGCCCTCACTCACGGCAAGGAGGGATATGAAGAGGTCTGGCCTGAGATGGTGTCAGAGGGTGCAAAGGCCATGGCCCACAAGTATGCCTTCCTGGCGGATATCGACCGGGATACACAGGCATTCAACAAGGTCATGGCGGCAATGCGGATGCGTCGGAAAACCACGGAGCAAAAGGAAGCCAGGAACAACGCCCTGGCTGCCGCCAACCTCGAAGCCACCATGATCCCTTTCGGTGTCCTGGACCGCTGCCGGCTGCTCATTGCGCCCATCGGCAGCGTGGCGGAACACGGGAATCAAAACAGTCTGAGTGACGCCGGTGTTGCCGCCCTTTCTCTCATCACCGCCGCCGAGGGCGCTTATTACAATGTCCTGATCAATCTGCAAGGCCTCGACAGCAGCCTGGCCGTTGACCTCAAGGCGCGAGCAAAAAGCATCCTGGACGAAGTACTTGCCGGTCTCGAGCGTATCAGGACGCGAGTGCGCGAAAAACTGGAGGTATAGGATCATACCCGAAGCGATGGGGATGGACGGCTGTTCCCATCGATGGTGTTGACCGTATGAATAAACCGCGCTGCATGTACCCGGACTCGAAGGAAATCATCCTGGTCTATCTGCCCATGATCGAACCCGGCTACATCATGTCGGAACGCACCGACTACGGCATGAAGAGAGTTCCCCTGCTTGGCTTGCAATACCTCGTGGCGGTGCTCAACAAGGCCGGTAACAACACGCGCCTGCTGGACGGCTCGTTCGAGGACATCACCATCGATGGACTGCAACGCATGCACCAGACACAGCCGACATTGTTCATGGGATTCTATGCGCATCACTATATTCGTGAAGGACTGGCGTTCGTGCTCGCTTCACTGCGCCGGCGCTGCCCGGATCTCATAACCGTTATCGGCGGACCGGGTTATTTCGATGATTTGTTCTACCTGGAGGCGGGAGCGGATTATGTTTGCCGGGGTGAAGGCGAAAGAACCGTGGTGCAGCTTGCCGAGTATCTCCGGGGCGAACGTCCGCGCAGCCGACTGCGGGGTATTTCCGGTCGATTCGATGGTGAGATTCGACGCCTGCCGCCCCAGGAACCCATACTCGATCTCGATGAACTGCCGTTTCCCGACCGATCGGCCTATCCCATCGATCTGTACCATGACTACCATGTTGTCGGCTTCAGGAAACCGTATTCCACCATGATCACCTCCAGGGGATGTCCTTTCCATTGCAGCTTCTGCACTACCCACGATATCTGGGGCGGACTGAGACGCCGGAGTCCGGCCAATGTCCTGGCTGAAATCGACTACCTGGTGGAGCACTTCGGAATTCGCTACATCGGTTTCAAGGACGACTTGTTCGGCTCCCATCGCGTCTGGGTCGAACGGTTCATCGCCGGACTCCGGGATAGAAACTATGACCTGCGGTTCAACTGCATGCTCAGCCCCCTCAGCTTCAACTGGGATCCTGAAGGGACCTTGCGACGCCTGCGTGATGTCGGCCTGGATATGATCATCCCTGGTCTTCAATCAGCCAATCCGCGCATTCTCCGGCGGATCGGGCGGCGACCCTCCGATCCCAGCAGACTGGCTCTGCTCGTCAAGGCCGCCAAGCGCCTGGGAATCACCACAGTGGTCGAATTCATCCTCGGACTGCCCGATGAGAATGTGGAAACAGTCAGGGAAAACTTCGAGTATGCCTTGAAGATTCGACCTCACTATGCCTTGTTTTTTTCCCTTGCCGTCCTGGAGGGCTCCGCCATAGAGAAGCAATACGAGGATTCCCCGGTGTGCGATCTGTCGGAGATCGAGGTCAAACGGCTGGTGGATGTCTGCAGTAAACGATACTTCGGCCATCCGGCGGTATTTGTTCAGTTTCTCAGGCATGTCCTGGTGAAAAATCCACGCTGGTTTGTTCAGGTGATACCGCACGCGCTCTATCTGCTTAAGGCCGTCGGTTTCGTGCGGAAACGACTGGACTGAACGGATGTCAGTCGATGTAGCCGATCATCCTGAGATTCTCGACTTGTTCCTCGGTGAGCCCGCCGGTCATGGTTCTGATGTCGGGCGGCATCTTGAACCTGAGATTCCAGATCGTCTCCCCGGCGTGATTCACCTTGATGATGCCTTTGGTGGTGCAGATGATTGTGTGGCCGTCATCGGCACGGAGGGTGTTGTAGCCTCCGATGGGAACCTCCCATATGATCTGGTCGTCGGTATTCAGTTCTATACAACGACGCTTATCGGTGATCAATGTGTGTCCGTTCTCCAATCTCACGACATTGCGGGGCCAATCCAGATCCTTGGCGTATTCCCAGACCATCTCGCCGGCGCGGTCGATCTCCACCACCCGGTTCATGCCCGACATGCAGAACAGCAGATTGCCGTCTGGTAATTCATCCACATCATGCACCTGAAAGTTGTCTCCCGCATTGAACATCCACTTGACCTGTTTATCCCTGTCCACCTCCAGCAACCGTCCCGCGCAATCGCTGATCAGGAATGTGCCGTGACTTGAATACACGGCGTCATTGGGCGCGAAGTTCTGAATATCAGTCGGTTGGAAGCTCCATGTGGTGTCACCGCCGGTGTCGATGATGGAAACTGATCCATTGTCTTTTTCCGAGATCAGGTACGAACCGTCAGGGAGGACTTCCACCGTATGCAGTCCGCAGCTCCCGCTATGGACCTCCTTCACCAGTGCTCCATCCTTGGAGAAGATTGCCAGCATGTTGCCCAGGTTGGTTTGGTACTTACAACAGCCGAAGGCCACCAGCAGCTTGCCGTCCGGCAGGAGCTTGATATCCGCAGGCATGTAGTACAGAGGCTGTTCTTCGGTCCCGGCTGCCACCTGCGTCTGGCTGGAGTCCGGTTCCTCCGCAGGAGAGGAACAGCCGGCCAGCATGATGCAGATGACCACCCGGAGTATGAAACCTGTCCTGTCCATCCATTTCACCTGCTTTCCTCTGATGGTTAAGAGAATAATGGTAGTATGCCGGAAAACCAATCGCAAGGAACGGTCGCGATTTCCCCGTTTTCGATGATGTGGGAACAGGTTGCACGGCAGTGGAACCGAGTGGATGGGATCGGCAGGATGCCACCGGTGACTGAAGCTCTCACCTTTCCTTGTGGGATCCTGGGGCCTGGTATCCCAGCAGTACCCTGCGCACCGATTTCGCGTTCACTGCGCCAACCGGTGTACTCAGGTATACAGGAAGATTCAACGGGTTACTGAACCAAACTCGAGTTGGGAACCAGCCGGTTTCGCGATCGATGTGCGGCGGATTGGAAGAGGGTGGATACAGGTTTGAAGCCTTGTCCGCTTCACTCGTGTCGAGTCGCACCCAAAAACCCCGCCACACGATTCGGCATGCTCAACTCTGTGTGTCTGCCTCCCGTTACCTTTGTCATAAGGCATTGGGAATCAATGCGTTGTGGCGAAAAGTATCAAATTCGGGGTACGACCCCGCGATTTCTCCGGGGCATCGGGAAATAACGAGGTTTTTATTTGCTCAGCGCACGTTTTGCGGTAGTTACACGCCGCTCAGACAGGCAGTTCCAAAGCCCTACTCTTTCACCATTATGGTGAAAGAAAACTAGCGCTTTCCCTTCTATCGTATGAAGTGAGAAAAACATGTGGGGGATTTGGGACACCCGCCGGTCTTGATTATCCAGCCGGGAAACGGTACACGTACATGACCATCGGAGAGATCGAGCGGTTGGACCAAGGAAGAAAGTAGTGACGAGCGGATGTGTGGAATAGCGGGATTTGCATCTGAGCAGGGGATTCGGGATCCGGACAGCTTGTTGCAGGAAATGGCATCACGGCTGGCGCACCGGGGACCGGACGGACGGGGTGTCTACGGACATGCCGGCGCCGGCCTGGCATCATCCCGCCTGGCCATCGTCGATCCCACTGGGGGCGATCAACCCGCGCGCAGCGAGGATGCCTCCGTATGGGCGGTTTTAAACGGCGAAATCTATAATCATCGCGCCTTACGAGACGACTTGGCCGCTCGTGGTCACCGGTTCACCTCGCAAAGCGATACCGAAGTCCTGGTGCACCTTTATGAGGAATATGGTCTGGAGATGCTGCCCCGGATCGAGGGGATTTACGGGCTTGCCGTATGGGACGACCAGCGCCGGCGGTTGTTGTTGGCG
>JAFGDC010000451.1 GCA_016932295.1 candidate division CSSED10-310 bacterium | reverse complement strand
TCATCGCCGCCGGCCTCACCAGGGGCGACGCCGCGGAACGCTGGAACCTGGATCACGCGCCGCTCATCCTCGACATCCACCGTTCCTACGCCCTCGCCGGCGCGGATATCCTCACCACCAACACCTTCGGCGCGACCCGCGGGCACCTGGAAAAACACGGCCTGGCGGGTAACCTCGCCGAAATCAACGCCGCGGCCGTCCGCCTGGCCAAGAAGGCGGCCGGCGCCGACCGCCTGGTGGCGGGCGACCTTGGTCCCACCGGCGCGCTCCTCCCCCCCATGGGCGCCGCCACCGAACAACACCTCCGGGATCTCTTCAAGGAACAAGCCGAGATCCTGCTCGATGCCGGCGTCGATTTCTACCTCACCGAAACCCATTACGACCTGCGCGAGGCGGTCTGCGCCGTGCAATCAGCCCGCTCCTGCTGCGACCTGCCCATCGGCGCGACCATCACCTTCAACCGCTCACCCAGGGGCTACCGCACCATGATGGGCGATACCGTGGAAAACTGCTGTACCGCATTGGCCGAAGCCGGCGCCGACTTCATCGGCGCCAACTGCACCCTCGAACCGTCCGCCATGGTGGAGCTCGCAGGGGAACTTGTACACCACAGCCGCCTGCCGATTCTCATCCAGCCCAACGCCGGCCAGCCGCACCTGCGGAACGGCCGGACCACCTATGATGTTTCACCCCGGGTCTTCGCCGAAGAGATCAGAGCCATCCTGGCGGCCGGCGTGCGCGCCGTGGGCGGCTGCTGCGGCACCACGCCCGAACACATCACCGCCATGCGCGAGCTGATCGATGGTTTCGCCGGCGGCACCTGCTTCGAGGAAGCGACATGAGTGCACACCGGCCATTCCTGAACATTCTCGAACCTGAAACCATCACCCGGATCATCGATCAAGCCTGGGAAGTCCTGGCCGCCACCGGTGTGGCGATAGAAAACGAGGCGGTCCTCACCCTGGCCACGGACCACGGTTTTCCCATCGACCAGGCACGCCGCCGTATTCGATTCCCCCGACACCAGGCCGAACCGCTCCTCCGCACCGCCCCGTCGTCCTTCACCATGCGCTCCTGGAATCCCGGCTCCGATCTCACCGTCGGCGGCGACACCGTCCATTTCGATCCTGGTTCCGCGGCGGTCTACTGGCTCGAGCCCGGCGCCATGGACCACCGCCGCGCCGAATCCGCCGACTGCACACGCCTGGCCCGGATCACGCAACTCCTTCCCCATTACCACCTCCAGGCCACCGGCATCGTCCCCGCCGACGTGCCGCCGCCCATGGCGGACTGCCACCGACTGCTCATCGCCCTCGCCTTCTGCGGCAAACCGATCGTCACCGGCACCTTCCGCAAGGAATCCTTCCCAATCATGCGGCGCATGCTGGAAGTCGTCGCCGGCGGTTCCGGACAATTACGCCAATGCCCACCAGCCATCTTCGACTGCTGTCCATCGCCCCCGTTGAGATGGAGCGACCTCACCGCCGCCGCGCTGCTGGACTGCGCCCGTTCCGGCCTGCCGGCGGAACTGGTGGCCATGCCGCTGGCAGGCGCCACGGCGCCGGTATCCCTGCTCGGCGCCGTTATCCAACATACCGCCGAAAACCTGTCGGGAGTCATCCTCCACCAGCTCGCCGGGCCCGGCTCCCCCATCATCTGGGGAGGCTCTCCGGCGGCGTTCGACATGCGCCGCGGCACACCGCCCATGGGCGCCATGGAAACCATGCTCATCGATCTCGCCTACGTGCAGGTTGGCAAACATCTCGGGCTGCCCACCCACGCCTACATGGCATGTTCCGATGCCAAGATCCCCGACTACCAGGCCGGCATGGAAACCGCCATGGGCGGCGTCCTAGCTGCCCTCAAGGGCATCAACATCGTCTCCGGTCCGGGATTCCTCAACTACGAAAACACCCAGAGCCTTGAAAAGCTCATCCTGGACCATGAAGCCTGCGCCATGGCCTACCGCCTGCTGGACGGCATCCACCTCCGCTGGGAACCCGATCCGGTGGAAATCATCGCCAGACACGCCGAAGACGGTACATTCCTGTCCGATCCCGACACCAGGGCGCTCCACCGGGAAGAAATCCGCCTGCCGGGCGCCACGGTATTCCGGGGTACCACCGAGGAATGGACGCGCACCGGCAGGCTGGATGCCCGTACCCGCGCCGCGCGGGAAGCATCCCGCCTGCTCGGTGAGGCAGCCGCGCAACCGGATCACGCACGTCTCGAGGAACTCCGCTCCATCCTGCTGGCGGAAGCGGATCGCATCGACTGCCGCCAGGCGGTCAGCGACGCCATATCGGAAGCCTTCGGACCGACATTCCATCCATGCTGAATCACCCTTTCCGAGTAGACGGGGGTAAGTCAGTGGAATCTGGAATCCGCGGCGGAACCGGACGGCTTGCCAAAACAACCGTGAAACGGCTATGAATGAGATGAGCCAATGCCCGCAACCCATGAGGAGATCGTCATGAACTACATCGCAGTGTTACTCGTCTTTATGTGCGCCGTTACCGCGGCGCAGGATTCCGATCGAGCCGCCACCGTGCGGATGCCCATCGATACCGTCCATCCGCGACCGGTTGCTCCGGATGTCCCGGCTGTCAACCTGCCGGCGGATCCTTTCCAGTTGGTGGAAACCGCCCCGGACGATCATCTGACCGAACTCTCCAGGCAAGCCGTGGACTGGGCGCCGGACTGGCTGCGCGGCGATCTGCGCGACAACTTCGCGTGGATGGACCCGTCCTTCCAGGACATATACGCGGACATGATCCTGAACCCGTCGGAACTGCGCTTCACGGACGAAATCGCCTTCTGCGTGGCCAACATCGCGCCGGAGATCCTGCAGGATGCCGAGTTTTTGCCGGAGATGCTCGAGGAGAATGCACATTACATCTACGAACACGACCAGTACCTGGACTATGTCAGGATCGAGGATACCGGCCTGCCGGGTGAGGACAACGACTACTGGTCCACCACCTTATACAACGTGGAGGAGGGTGGTGGAACGACGGAGCACGAGTTGGACAGGGACATGTACTACTGGTTCATCGTGCATCCGAAGATTGAGGACGAGATGCCGCGGTACGCGGATCCCAGCGCCAGCGGCGGCGCTTTCGCCCCACCGCCAACCGGCGTGTTCTGGCGGGACTGGTTGTTCACCCATACCGAACCCATGGCGGGCATGGATGACGACCACCCGATCCTGCGGGACCAGTTTGCCGGCGTGGATGTCCTCTGGAAATCGACGGTCAACAGCCTGGATAACGGCGCGGTAGGCGTGGTGACGCAATGGGTACTGGATGTGCTCGATTTTACTTCCGGCTCCGAGCGGCCCAAGCAACCCGTGCGTATTTATTCCC